>DATCFX010000370.1:0-7058 GCA_036509275.1 Pirellulales bacterium
ACTGGCGTTGCCCAGCAGCAGCGTGCCCACCGACGTTCCGCCGCTGGCGCCCAGACTGCTGGTGGTGGCCGTGGTCACGGCGCTGGTGCCGCCCATGCTGGTCACGACCAGCGTCCCGGCCGAGATTTGCGTATCGCCCGTGTAGCTGTTGGCGCCGACCAGATCCAAGGTCCCGTTGCCGTTCTTGAGCAGCCCCGTTCCCGAGGCCGGGCCACCGCTGATCGCGCCAACAATGGTAGCGTAGTCGGTCGTGGTGGTCGTGTTGTCGTTGACCGTGATGGTCTGGCCGGCGGAGCCCAGGGCGAGGCTGTTGAGGATCTGCACTTCCGACAGGGCGGAAGTCGAATTCAGGATCAGCGCTTTGCCCGTGGGAAGGAAAGCGGTTTCTCCCCAGGTCAGCGTGTCGGGAGTCGCATCGCCGCCGATGTTCACCAGCAGCGGGCCGTTGCCGTTGGCCGAAAAACCGCCGGTTGTGGTGAAGTCGACGTTGCCGGCGGCCGTGCCCAGCGAGCGAGTAAACGTGCCGTTGGATTCCAGCACGCCGCCACTGATCACCAACTCGCTGGTCGTGGGCAGCCCGACGCCGTCGACCGCATTGAGCTGGCCGGCTGTGATGGTCGTCTTGCCGCTGTACGTGTTGTCGTTGCTGAGGATCCAGGTACCTACCCCCGACTTGGTGAGCGACAGCGCGCCGGTGCTGGGGTCGCTCAACAGAGGCGCCATTTCGTTGTCGCTGATCGAAGTGCCCGTCAGCGTGAGGGTCCGAGCGCCCGAACCGCTGAAGACCACCGGCCCGGTGTTGCTGAAAATCAGGGCCGCGTTGTTGGCGGTGCCCGCGGCGTCGACATTGTTTCCAAAGCTGCCGGAGGAGTCGATCGTGCCGCCGCTGGTGCCTAAGGTGAACAGGCGGTCGGTCGAAACGCTGGGCGTGGCTGTGGACTGCTCGTAGGTGGCCTGGCTGCCCGTGTATTGCAGCGAGCCGCCGTTGAGCACCAGGTTGCTCGCGTCGCTGGTCGAGGCGCCGATGCCGCTGGCCACGCCGCCGTTGGCCAGCGACGTGACCGACAGGGTGCCCTTGTTGATGGTGGTCACGCCGGTGTAGGTGTTCAGGCCGCTGAACACTTGGGTGCCGGTGGTGTTCTTGGTGACGCTGAGCATCCCGGCGCCGACTCCGCTGCCGTCCTGCAAGATGCCGGTAAACACGCCGGCCGCCGTGGCCGACGTGGCCGCCCCGATGACCAACGTCGACGCGGTCCCGATGCCGCCGCCGCTGTTGGTGATCGTGCCGGCGCCGTACAGTCCGCCGATCGTCGTGGTGCCCCCGCCGGCCCCGTTCAAATCCAGCGTGGTCCCCGGCAGCAGCGTGGCGGTCGAAGCATTGGCCGGGACGCCCAAGGTGGCCGTGGCGCCCGAAAGCTGAAGCACGCCCCCGTTAATGACCGTATTGCCGGTGTACTTGTTGGCCCCGCCGATGATCAACGTGCCGGTGCCCGACATGGTCAACGAGCCGGCGCCGCTGCCGATGAGCGTGTCGATCTCGAGCGCATTAGCCGGATTCGATCCATTGATGATGATGATGGTTTCCGTGCCCGACGCGCCCAGTTGGCTTGTCCCGTTGGTCCCCACGATGCTGTAGGCACCGTTGGAGTCGTCGAACAGCACGCCTTGAGCCGCAACGGTGAGGATCCCCGGCGCCAACGTCAGCGAGTCGCCGGGAGCCGAGGCCGTCAGCTTCAGCGTGTTGATGCTTTCGGCGGCCGTGGTCGTCTGGCTGCCGGTCAGAAAATAGTTGGCCGTGGCATCGGATCCGGAGTTCGGCAGGCCCAGCGTGTAGCCGGTATACGCCGCCACGTTGTTGCCACTGACGGTGGCCCAATCCGTGCCGTTGAAAGTGGCATAGGCCAGCGAATCGAGCAGGCCGTTGACCGGCGTCGGGGCGGTGGTGAAGGCGATGCTGCCGGTGCCGGGCTGGAAATCGATTGTCGCGCCGGCTGAGCGTGCGCCCAGCGAATCGAAGGTCAGCGTCGATCCGGCGCCCAGCGTGTCGGTGCCGCCGGTAACCTGCACCGTGGCCGCCCCGGCCGAGAGAATCAACTGGCCCACCAGCTCGGAGCTGCCGCCGCTAAAGCCCTGGTATTGCAGCGTGCCGCCAGCAGTGCCCGACCCGGTGATCGGGTCGGAACTGAAGGTGATCGTGCTGCCGTCATTGATGATGTCCGCGCCGGAGTACGTGGCCTGCAATCCCAGCGTGCCGCCGGCCACGATCACGTTGCCGCTAAAATTCGTAATGTCTCCAAATGTCAGCGAGGTGTTGGCGGCCACGGCCGTAGTGCCGACCGGCAAGTTCAGCGTGATCGTATTGCTGCCGTTGACATTGATGCCGGTAATCACCGCCCCGGCCGGGACGTTGGTCCCGCTGACCGTTTCACCAATCGCTAGTCCAGCCGTGCTGTTGACCGTGATGACATATTGCGACGCGGCTCCCGAACCTTTGATTCCGGTAGGCGCCGTGGCCAGATAGCTGCGTTGGGTCGGGGCCAGGATCCAGGTGCCGGTGCCGATCTTGGTGATGCTGGTCGAGCTCGTGCTGTCCTGGATCGGGCCTTGGATCGTGTTGGCCGCCGTGCTCGACCCGCCCAGGTAGAGCGTCTTCGCCCCGGCGCCGCCGGCGCTGATCGTGCCGGCGATCGTCAAGCCCGTCGCGCCGGTCTCGTTGGCCAGCAAGAAGCTGTTGGCCGTCGTGCCGGCCAGATTGATCAGCGTGCTGGTTGTCTCGCCGTTGCCAGTGACCGGATCGCCCAGGTAATTCAGCGCGCCTGCGATCGCTAGGGTGCCGATGTTCACGACATTGGTGTCGATCCCGCCGAAGGCGTTGATCGCCAGCGTGCCGCCGTTGATGTTAAAAGCCCCGGCGGCCGGGTCGCTGCCGCCGCCCATGCCCGCGATGGTCACGGTGCCAGTGCCCGTCTTGGTGATCGTCAGCAGCGTGGTGCCGGTGCCCGTATTGGCCAGCAGATTGCCTTGCATCTGGATGTCGCCACTGCCGGTAAACGACAGGGTCCGGTCCGCGGTGTTTTGGCCGATGCGAAACGATTCCTGGATATTCAGCAAGCCGCTGCTGTTGTTGGTGATCCCGTTGCTGCCGGAGCCGGAGACGTCGAACGTGCTGCCGAGAGTCCCGACCGTCAAGCCGTAGCCATCGTAGCCGTTGAGCTGCAAGCTGCCGTTCACGCCCCAGGTGAAGTTGTCCAGTATCACGTTGCCGTTTAAGCCGCTGCCGCCGACGGCCCGGTCGACATCCACGTAGCCGGTGATGCTGGCGCCAATGTAGGTGCCGGTCGAGGCGAAGCTGCCGGGCGTGTCGCTGCGGATCTCCAACACGCCGCCATCCAGGTACAGGTTCTCGTTGTTGCTCATCAGCGCGCCCAACTGCGAGACATCCGAGACGCGCGTGTTGCTCTGGATCACGATCCCGCCGCCGCTGGTGGTGCCGCCGCCGACGCCCCAGGTGGCGGCGTTGTCGCCGGTCAGGATCAACGTGCCGCCGCGGGAGTCGGCCCGCAGCCGCGTGTTGCCGACGATGTTGCCGGCGATAATCACGTTGCCGTTGCCGGCAATCCACTCGTCCGTCTGCGTGGCGGACGCCGTATCCATATAGATGGAGCTGCCCGGCGTGCCGATGGTCAGCGTGCCGAAGCCGGAGGAGATGCCGGCGGAACTACTCCCGCCGGTCGTGCCATCGGTAGGCAGGTAGAGCGTGCCGGTGACGGCGTTGTTGCCGATGCTCAACAGCGCGGCGCCTCCGACGGTGCCGCTATTCGCCGAATTGCCCGTGCCGCTGAGGTACATGTTGGCGCCGAGCGTGATGTTTTGCGCGGCCGCCTGGCCGCCGGCCAGCACCAGCGTGCCGCCGCCGACGTCGGGATAGCCGCCGGCGGAAGCGCCATTGACGGCAATCGTGTACGAGCTGCTGCTGCTGGCCGTGCCCAGCGCGCTGGCACTGTTGATGACCAGCGAACCGCCATTGACGCTGATCAGGCCGGCGAAGGAGTTGCCGCTGTTGGCCAGCACCAGCGAGCCGCCGTCGGTCTTGGTCAGGCCGCCGAGGCCTGAAATCACGCCCGAAAGCGTTTCCACGGTGCCGTAAGGGACGTCGAACGTGCCGCCGCTCAGACCGGCCGACCCCAGCGTGATGCCGGGCGCGTAGCTGAGACCGGGTGTGGAGTTGCCGGTGTATGCGGCTTGAGCCGGGGCAAAGGCCAGCGTCGAATTATTCGTGATGGCCAGGCCGCCCAGGCCCAAATCGCCCGCATTGTCGATCGCCAGCGTGCCGCCGCTGATGGTCGTGCCGCCCGAATACGTGTTGCCGCTGTTGCTCAGTGTCCAGGTGCCGGCGCCCGTTTTGCTGAGCGCGACCAGGCCGCCATTGACGCTGTCGCCAATCAGGCCGCTCACAGTGCCCAGGCCGCCCGAAATTCCGGCCAGCGAGAGCGTGTCGGCAAACCCGACGCCGGCCGTGCCGTTGAGGTTTCCGCCGATCAACAGCCCCAACCTTGAGTCGCTTTGCATCAACAAGGAGCCGCCGTTGGCAGCTCCGAAGTTGATCGAGCTGAACACCGATTCAGCACCACTGGCGCCGCTGGCGACCGTGAGCAAACCGCCGTTATCGTACAGGAATGTGCCGCCCGTAATCGTGAACGGATCGGCGCTGTTGAGGAATTGCAGACCCTTAAGCAGTTGCGTGCCAACCACGGTGACCGTGCCCGATCCACTGCCGCCAAAATTGGCCGTGTCACCCGTGCCTGGCGTGCCGTTCGGACTCCAGTCCAGTGAGTCGGACCAGCTAGACGTGCCATTGGAATCGGTCCACGTGTAGATCGTGGCTAGCGTGGTTCCCGGCGTCCCGACCAGCAGCGTGCCCACAATCGCCGCGTACGTGGCAGCGACCCTCAACGCCTCGCAGAGCGTTTTGGTCCGCAAGATGTTGGTTTTTTTAGCTCGGTAAGTTGCGTTCGACTTGTGCAACACCTAGTCACCGCCTTCTTGAAGTCCCTGGCTGACCGATTTCAATGCACACCTATGCCGCGACTCGGCGCCCTTCGGATCGGGAGTTGCAGACAGTGCTAGAAGAATGCACTTGCAGATGAAGAAAACTGACGGGCAGGAAATGGGGTGGCGAACTGGGCGCGCAAGCCCAGTCGGTAGATTCGCCTGCCACGAACGTGGAAACCAACATGGATGGCTATTCGAAAAGGAGCATTACACGAGACGAGAATGCTTCCCCGAAGATAGATGTGAATTAAATGCTTGCAAGAACAAAAAATCTATTTATGAAATAATAGAAACCATTTACCACAAAAGAGTTACGTCATTAAGTCGCCCCTCTTGGATGGGGTGTGTGACATAATGTCGCGAGCCCTCGAAATCGCGCCAAAAATGGTCGTTTCACTGCCAGATAATCCGACCCAATGGGATATCGAGTCCCAGGCATCTCCCGGGATGCAGCCCGCGCATGAAGAGTTAATTCGCCAGGCTGCGGGTGGTGAGGTGCTGTACAACGACGACACGACGGTGAAAATTCTGGAACTGATGGGAGCCCGAGCGAAGGCCGCTGCCCTGACGGAGTCGTGCGCGGAGCCAAAAGCGGGAGAGATTCTCTCCGCAGTGCGACTGCGAGTTGAACGGCGCCAATCCGTTCGAGTATCGGGTATTCCACGACGACGTCGCCGTGCGCCGGCTGCTGATTGAAGAGTTCCACGGCACCGCAGCGGATTGCTTTGATCCCGTGACTACCCTGCCCGTAACACCGCGGCCAGACAATGGGCTGGCCGCGACAAGCAAAGTGTAAGACTGCGAACCGGTCAATTCACGTCGCGCGCTACGTCGCCGGCTGCGCGACGTCCGGCGGCGTGAACTGAAAGCCGCGGCTTTGGCCGAAGAATGCGAGCGGGTTTTCATAGACGACGCGGCGAATTGCCGCCTCGCTGTGTCCACGCAGCCGCATGGCCAGAATGAAGTCGGGCACGGCCGTGGGTTTTGACGGGCCCCAATCGCCGGCCGAGTTCACCAGCAGCCGCTCGGGGCCGTATTTCTCGACCATGTCGACGGCCCGTTGCGGCGTACACTTGCTCACCGGATAGAGCGTCATGCCGGCCCAAAAGCCGGCTTCCAGCACTGGGCGGATCGTGTGCTCCTCGACGTGATCGACCAGCACGCGGCCGCGCTGGAGCCGGCGATCGTCGGTGAGCATGTCGAGGATCATCCGCGTGCCTTTGTACTTGTCTTCCAAATGCGGCGTGTGGATCAGGATCTGCTCGCCGGTCTTGGCCGCCAGGTCCAGGTGCTCGAGAAACACGGTCGCTTCGTTGTGCGTGTTCTTGTTCAGCCCGATCTCGCCGATGCCCAGCACGCCGGGCCGGTTAAGGAACTCGGGAATCATGGCAATGACTTCGCGCGCCAGCCGCACGTTCTCGGCTTCCTTGGCGTTGATGCACAGCCAGGTGAAGTGCTGGATGCCGTACCAGCCGGCCCGCTTCGGCTCGAAGTCGGTAAGCTGGTGAAAATAATCGCGAAAACCTTCGACGCTGCCGCGATCGTAGCCCGCCCAAAAGGCCGGCTCGCTCACGGCGACACACCCCATCTTGGCCAGCGTCTCGTAATCGTCGGTGACGCGCGAGACCATATGGATATGCGGATCGATGTAATAGGGCATGAGAATCAGACTCAATTGCAATCGTTAGGAAGGCTGTTAGGCAAACGCATCAAATCGGCTAATCGACCGATGGACGAAGTCGATCAGTTTTCGTCCTTTGCCCGTGTCGCGCAGCTCGCGCCACAGCGGAAAACGGTACTCTGCCGGGCAGTGAGTTGGCCCCTCATGCGGCCAGGGGTACTCCGGATTTGGGCCATTTTGCGCCAAGTCGGGGGCGATGTTTTGCAGACCGTAAGCCAAAGGCTGCACGGTGCGGACCCAGTCACGCAAATCTTCCGGGCGCCCGAAGCCGAGCGTGCCCGCGATTCGCTCCAACTCTGCCTGGCGGCTGAGCAGGGCCTTTAGG
>DATCFX010000371.1:0-1101 GCA_036509275.1 Pirellulales bacterium
GGCCTCGCCCGGCGTAGTCAGCCCCATATACAGGGTGAAGAGCGCCGGCTTATCGGGATGCAGCGGCATGGTCGCACCCGGAACGATCATGGGCTCGCGAATATTGCCGGCAAAGCCCAGCATGCCGTCCTGCTCCCGCCAGCGCAGCGCCGAGACCCCGAGCTTGTAGAGGGGGCGCCAGTTGCTCAGGGCGACATTGACCACCAGGGCGGGCGCATGGACGAACTGCGCATAAGCGGCCGCGATCTCCTCGGGCATGTCGGCAAGCACGCGCCGATTGACCCAGCCCCCGCTCGCCATCACCACAGCGCTCGCACGCACATGATGCAGCCTGCCGTGCCTGGAATAGACGATTCGGACGGCTTTGCCCGATGCGTCGTGGCCGACGCGCACGGCCGTCGAACCGAGGCGAAGGCGCACCGGCTGGCCGCTCCGGTCGAAGGCGGCAAAATTCACCCGGCCGGTAATCATGTCTGCGAATTGCTGCTTGCCCGCGATGGCTTCGGGGAAAATCTTTTTGACCAGCGGCCGCACCAGCCCGCTATTGCCGCCGGGAAAGGACGGAATCTGCTCCGGCGTGTCGCTGACAAAGCGCAGGCAGGCATTGGCGGCGACCGCGTCGGGGCTGAGGCCGGTGAGGAGCCCGATCGTGCCGCTCGCAAAGCGCGTGACTTCGGGGTCATAGCCCTTCACGACTTCCAGGAAGTGGCGATAGCTCATGCCGTCGAGCTGCTGGGCCGTAAGGCCATTGGTGCCACCTTGGTTGCTGCGCCAGGCCAGCAGGTCGCGCCGCACCTTGGGGCTGTAAGGCGTACGTGCCAGCGCGTCCGACCAGACGTTCGACACGATCTTGCCGTCATACCAATAGCCGACATCCACCAGGCTTTCGCCGAAGCCGTCCATGTTGGTGTAATTGTCCTGCGCAAAGCGGACAGGTTTCAGCCCGGGCGGCAGCGTCTCGAAGCCATATTCGCGCGGCAGGTTGAGCTCGGTGAACAGCCGGTCCATCAGCGAGCCGTCGCCGCGCCTCGGGATGCCGAAATCGTTGGAGGCCTGCGGGCCAGTCAAATGCACGCCGTCCACGAGAAAGTCATTCTGCTT
>DATCFX010000372.1:0-6564 GCA_036509275.1 Pirellulales bacterium
AACGAAAAAATCTTCGCAAATCTTTCCGTGGCCAGCTTTTTCAGCGCGCGCCCCGGCTACCGAAAGAAGACCAGCGCAACCAGCGCGAACAGCGGCAGCAGGATCGCGCCGGAATAGAGCATGTATCCAAAAAAGCCGGGCATGCGGACGCCGCTTTCTTCGACGATGGCTTTGACCATGAAGTTCGGCCCGTTGCCAATGTAGGTGTTGGCGCCCATGAATACCGCGCCGCAGGAAATGGCGGCCAGCGTTTTGGCCGCGCCGGCAGCGTCGGGCGAGGCTAGCAGGTTTGCGAGATAGCGGCCCGACAGCGGCACGTCATGAATGCCGCAGGCGGTCGCGGCGAACGCCAGATACGTGGGCGCATTGTCGAGAAAGCTCGAGAGCGCGCCCGAGGTCCAAAAAAATTGCCACGGCTCGCGGATGCCCAGCGCCGCGCCGCGCACGTTGAGGATCAGCAGCGCGGGCGTCATGGTGACGAAGATGCCGGCAAATAAAACGGCGACTTCCACGATCGGCCCGAAGCCGAACCGATTGCGCTGGTGAATGGCGGCCGAAGTGCAGAAAAACGACGCGGCGGCTAGCGCGAGCATCAGCCCCTCCTGCACGCCAAACGGCCACGGCTGGCCGGCATTTCCCAGGCCGGTGCCGGCCGCATAGATCGTGGCCACGATTCCGGCCAGCAGCACCAGGTTTTGCAAGCCTTCGATGCCAAACGGCTCGTGCTGGAGAATCGCTTCTTCCAGGTGCGACGCCGGCCGCTGCCGCTCCTCGCGCGCAAGCACCACGCCGTCCCACAGGTTGAAGGCTCCCAGCAGCAGGCCGTTGACCAGCAGCCACTGCGGCCAGAGCCGCAGCGTCCAGCCGAACGGCACGCCGTTGAGAAAGCCGAGAAACAGCGGTGGATCGCCCAGCGGCGTGAGCAAGCCGCTGCAATTGGAAACGATGAACGTGAAAAACACGAACACGTGAGCCTGTTGGCGGCGCGAGTGGTTCGCCTTGAGCATCGGCCGCACGAGCAGCATCGAGGCGCCGGTCGTGCCCACAAAGTTGGCCAGCACGGCGCCGCAGGCCAGCATGAACGTGTTGACCGCCGGCGTGCCGGCCAGCGAGCCGCGAATGTGAATGCCACCGCTGGTGACGAACAGCGCTGCCAACAGAATGATGAACGAAAGATATTCTCGCGCCGTATGCGCCAACTCGTCGAGGCCTTCCTGCCGCCAGCCCAGCACGAGATACGCCCCGACCGGCATGCCCAACAGGAGCGACACGAAGAACTTGTTGCGGTTCTTTTCCCACCAGTGCCCGGCCGCCAGCGGCAGCAGTGCAATGGCAGCCAACATGCCGACAAACGGCAGGACGCTGAGGAGCGGTAGTCCGGCTCCCAGTTGCTGCGTTTCGGCCGGCGAATTGAGCGGCACGGGCTCATCGGCCCAGGCCATTGTGGGCCACGCGCAGGAGCCGACGAGAGCGAGGAGGACGAAAGAGCGCATCGTTGACCCTCAGAGAGGCAAGTGCCCGCGTAATGCTGAGGATCGACCGAAAAATAACTTCCCCGCAACTCCTCTCGCCTTGCGTTAGAGGGCAGGGCGACGGGGCCGGGAAAAGCGGAAGTTATTTTTCGGTCGATCCTGATCCGCCTCTGGTTCCAGCGTGTTATAGGCGGTTTGGCTGCCGCGTCTAGGGCCTGCTGAAGTACAGAGGGAGCCGTGCTTAAAAACCTTGCGGGCCGTGCTTAAAGACGCGACGGTCGCGCGGGGCGGAAGACCAGCACCGGACCAAAAACAAGTTTTTTGCGGGCACACATCGGCAGCATGTCGACGAGCGATATGTCCCAATTGTCAAACGCCTTAACGCAACTTTTGGCGCGGGCGCGACGATGTTTGGCTCCCCTGGAGTAGGCAAACTTGGCATGACGGCTGCTATCGCGAAAAAACCGAGTGCTGGTTGGCCCTCGAACCGGTGGCAAATTCCCGGCCGAGAAAAGCGATTCGCATCGCACGTGCGCGTCGTGCCAGCCGAACGACGGCGCGAGACAGCAGGCGGCCGGGCCGAGCCAATCCAGCTTTGCCACAGGGATCGCCCCCGCCTGCTCTTCGTTCCGCAAGCGCATGTCGGGCACAGGCTCGCATGCCAGGTTTGGACATTTTTTTTCGAAGCCCAAGGCGGTGCTCCACGGCCAAGATTCTGCCGGCTGGCTTCCGCGCACACCCCTTATAGAGAGCCCAACTGATGCGGTTGTCAACCATTGTCTGCACCTTAGTATTGCTCGGTCTATTGTTCGGTCCGGCCCCGCTTGTGAGGGCCCAAGAAAAAGGAGTGGAAACGCCGCCGTCTGCGCCGGCTGAAACCGCGGCGTCTCCGCTGCCGGATTACTATTCAGGCGCGGATTCCAAGAAGTGGCCCGATCCGGCGGGCGGCAATGCCGGCTACTGGACCATGCCATCGGACGTTCCCGGCGACGGCGACCCCAGCAAGCTGACGCCGGCCAACCTCTACGATCGGATCGCTCACAACCTGTTTTCCATCAACATGGTGTGGACGCTCATCGCCGGCTTCCTAGTGATGTTCATGCAGGCCGGTTTCGCGATGGTCGAGTCAGGTCTGTGCCGCGCCAAAAACGCGGCACATACGATGGCCATGAACTTCATGATCTATCCGCTGGGCTGCATCGCCTTTTGGGCTTACGGCTTCGCGTTGGGATGGGGCAACTGGTTCAACGGACCGGTGCCCGGCGGCTGGTACTCACCGCTGGGGCCAGGCCTCAGTGTCCTCAATCAAGGCTTCTCCCTGACGTTCGGCGACAAGGCGTTTGGCCTCTTGGGGACCAAGGGCTTCTTTCTCGCCGGCATGGACGACGTGAGCGTCATGGCGCTGTTCTTCTTCATGATGGTCTTCATGGATACCACGGCAACCATTCCGACCGGCACGATGGCCGAACGCTGGAGTTGGAAGAACTTTTGCCTCTATGGGATCTGGGTCGCGCTGCCGTATTGCATTTTCGCCAACTGGGTCTGGGGCGGCGGCTGGCTAGCTCAGGCGGGCAAAAACTGGAATTTGGGCCATGGAGCGATCGATTTCGCCGGTTCGGGCGTGGTACACGCCATGGGCGGCGCCATCGCACTGGCTGGCGGATTGGTGCTTGGCCCACGCATTGGCAAATACATCAATGGCAAGCCGCAGGCAATGCCAGGGCACAATATCCCGATGGTGGTCGTCGGCACGTTTATCCTGGCTTTCGGCTGGTTCGGCTTCAATCCCGGCTCGACCTTGGCCGGCACGGATCTCCGCATCGCCACCGTCGCGGTCAACACGATGCTGGCCAGCATTATGGGCGCGATTTCGGCGATGGTGTTTTTGATGGTCCAGGGGATGAAGCCTGACCCTTCGATGCTCTGCAACGGCATGCTGGCGGGGCTGGTGGCTATCACCGCGCCCTGCGCGTTCGTCGATAGCTGGGCGGCAGCCTTGATCGGCGCCATCGCCGGCGTGGTCGTGGTGATCAGCGTCTTTTTCTGGGACCGCATCGGCATCGACGATCCGGTCGGTGCCATTTCGGTCCACGGCGTCAACGGCTTGTGGGGCATCATCGCCGTGGGCATCTTCGCCAACGGCAAGTACGGCGCCGGGATCAACGGAGTGGTCCGCGAGGACATGGTCACGAAATATGGCAGCGACGGCGTGCGCGGCATCCTCTTTGGCGATGCCTCGCAACTCTATGCCCAGCTTTTGGATGCCGCCGTCGTGGCCCTGTTCGGCTTTGCGATGGCCTATGTCTGGTTCAAGTTCAGCAATCTGATTACGCCGATTCGTGTTTCGCCGGAAGACGAAATCGCCGGCTTGGACGGACCGGAAATGGGTGCCCACGGATATCCCGACTTCGCCCTTACCGGCCATGCGGCCGATGCGTAAGTGAATCCGCAGCAGGCGGCAGGGACGCCGCCAGCCGTCTATCGTCCGGGCCGGGCAATTTGCCCGGCCCGGATCGGTAGCCAGACGCCATTAGCCAACCGGCTCCACCCTGATGGGGGCCAGCCCCTTTCGGAAAACCTGGGAAGCGGGCTACAATTGCCTCGGCGATGCTCGGGATCGGCTGCCCGGCACGATCCTTACGCTTAGAAACACGGCCCCCGCGAACGATTCCAGGGACCCCGCGCTGGACTTTGAATAGCGCAAGCACATGAGTTCAGCAAAACCGACGGACACGGGCAAAGGCACCGGAAGCCACGGGGCGGGGGACGCAGAGGGAACACCGGCTGCCGCGGGCGGCCCGTCGAACTCCCAGGGCGCGCCAGCCGACAAGGGGCCCGTTCCGGATTTACCCCTGGGCGACTTGGACCCGGCCCATGCCGCAGGCGACGATCATTCGCCCGACATTCCGGCCAAGCTCAAAACACTGATCATCGGCAAGCCCCGCGATTTCGCCGATCAGTCGATCTTTCGGCACGTCACGCTCGTGGCCTTCCTGGCCTGGGTCGGTTTGGGGGCCGACGGCTTGTCGAGCAGTTGCTATGGCCCGCCCGAGGCGTTCGACAACCTGGGCCACCACGCCTTTCTGGCCGTCTTCCTCTCGATGGCCACGATCTTCACGGTCGTCGTTATCTCGGCCTGTTATAGCCATATCATCGAAGAATTCCCCAGCGGCGGCGGCGGCTACCTAGTGGCCAGCAAATTGCTCGGGCCGCGGGTCGGCGTGGTGTCGGGCTGCGCGCTGCTGGTCGACTACGTGCTGACGATCACCGTTTCGGTGGCCGCGGCCGGCGATGCGCTGTTCGGCCTGCTCCCCGCGGCGCTGTTGCCGTGGAAGATCTATTTCGACGTCGCGGCCATCGCGGTGCTGATCCTGCTCAATCTCCGCGGGGTCAAAGAATCCGTCATCGTGCTGCTGCCGATTTTCATTATCTTCCTGGTCACGCACGCGCTGATCATTTTCGGCGTGCTGGTCATGCACGTGCCAGATGCCTTTGCCGTGGTCGAACACGTCGGCCACGAGGTCCGCACCAGCGTGGATAATCCGAACTTCGGCTTATGGGCCATGCTGGGATTGCTGTTGCACGCCTATTCGATGGGCGCCGGCACGTATACGGGCATCGAAGCCGTGAGCAACAGCATGCCGGTGATGCGCGAGCCACGCGTGCTGACCGCCAAGAAAACCATGGTCTACATGGCCGTCTCGCTGTCGCTCACCGCAGGCGGACTGATGCTGGCCTATTTGCTGTTGGATATCCAGCACATCTTCCAGGCCGACGAAGGCAAAACCATGAACCTCGTGCTCACCGAGCAGTTCATGGGCAGCCTGGGCCTGCACAACTGGGCGGGCGAAACCTTCACGCTGGTCACGATCTTTTCCGAAGGCATGCTGCTGATCGTGGCCGCGCAGGCCGGCTTTATCGACGGGCCGCGCGTGCTGGCCAACATGGCCCAGGACTCGTGGATGCCGCACTGGTTCGCCAACCTCTCCGAGCGGCTGGCCACGCACAACGGCATCATGCTCATGGGCCTGGCCGCGCTGGCCGCGCTGCTCTACACCGGCGGCGACATCGTGATGCTGGTGACGATGTACTCGATCAACGTGTTTCTGACGTTTTCGCTCTCGATGCTCGGCATGTGCCGCCATTGGTGGGCCGTTCGCGGCACCAATCCCATCTGGCTTCGCCGGTTTGCGCTGTTTGCCGGCGGGGCCTTGCTGTGCGTGTCGATCCTGGTCGTGACGATCTACGAAAAGTTCGACGAGGGGGCGTGGCGCACGCTGTTTGTCACCGGCTGCCTGATCGGGCTGTGCCTCTCGGTAAAGCAGCATTACCTCGGCGTGGTCGCCCGGCTCAAACGCCTGGACGAAACGCTGACTCAGCTCAGTTCCTACGGCAAGCCGGTGACCGCGGAGCCCGATCCGGCGCTGCCCACTGCCGCCATTCTGGTCGGCGGCTACAACGGCCTGGGCGTACACACGCTGCTCAACGCCATCCGCTTTGCGCCCGGGCATTTCAAAAGCCTGATCTTCCTCAGCGTGGCGGTCGTCGATTCGGGCAATTTCAAGGGCGTGGGGGCCGTCGAAGATTTGCAGCAAAACGCCGAAAACGCCCTCAACCGCTACGTCGATCTGGCCAATCGTCTGGGCATGCCGGCCACCAAGTACTTGGGCATCGGTACCGACGCCGTCGACGAACTGGAGCACCTCTGCCTGACCATTTCCAAACAATTCCCCAAGGTGATCTTCTTCGCCGGCAAGTTGGTCTTTCAGAAGGACACCTGGTTCCAGCGGCTCCTGCACAATCAAACGGCGTATTCGCTCCAGCAACGGTTGCAATGGTCGGGGCTGCCGATGGTCATTCTGCCCACCCGCGTGCGCTAGTCCGCTTCCACTTTGAGAGTTTCGTGCGACAAATTGGGTGCCATGCCCACTGCCGCCGTGGGCATGTTTAGCGCGATTGCGCGCGAACGCGCATGCGCACGAGGCGATGGGCATGGCACCCAACGCGAGCCGAAAGTCTCCGACTGAAATCAGCACTAAGGATCGGCCGAAAAATAACTTCTCCGCGACACCTCTCCCCTTGCGGGAGAGGG
>DATCFX010000373.1:0-1881 GCA_036509275.1 Pirellulales bacterium
CCGTCGCGAATTTCGAATTGCACGACGCGCAGGTCGGCCAGCCCGGGACGATCGGTAATGCCGGCCGGAATGATTTGCATGGAGCGCGACGGCGGAAATGCCTTGCTGAAAATCCCGCGCAGCGCCAGTTGCGCCTTGGGCCGCAACCGCGCGCCGATCAACTGCACTGTGCCGTCGCGCACCAGGCGTCCCGCCGGCGCATCGAGGTCGGGCTTGTAGTGAACGCGAACCACGAAATTGCGAAACGACTCGGGCGATTTTTGCAGCCGGGCGAATGCCAGGTTCAATTGCACGTGCCCGTCATCACAGACCAGGTGGATCGCATTGGCCGCGGCAAACGTCACGGTCAGGTCATGCGGCAGGTTCGCCGGCGAAGGCCCCAATTGGACGCGGAGTTTGCTGGCGAGTTCTTCGCGCAGCTTTACCAGGGTCAACGTCCGGCCTTCCCAGTGGAGTTGCTGACAGACGTTGTTCAGCAGCGACTCGTGCATCTGCACGCTGGCCAGGCATCCGGCCGGAGCCCGGGGCCGCGGCCCGCTGCCGGCGAGTTGCGAGTCGCCGGCCAGCCGCAGTCGCGTGGTCAGGCGATCGGCCGAGGTGCGGGCCTCGATCACGACGGCCTGCATCCCCAGCCCATCCAGCGGATCGACCAAGTGCTGTTGGAGCCGCTCGTTGGCCCGCGCGATGCGCGGTGCCAGTTGGCTATCGATTTGCTCGGTGACCTCGCGCCGAATCTTCAGCCGCGTCTGGCGGCGAACCTTCTCCTGGCTCTCCTCGTGCTGACTGCGGGCGAAGTCGCGCACGACTGACCCCACGATCGGAATAAAATCCAAATCGGTTTTCACCCACCGCAGCCGCGGCGAGCTGTCGGCTTCGGCCTCGGCCGGCACGCTCTGCACGCCGTCGGCGCCGATGGTCACTTCCTTCCAGCCCACGAATTGCGAATCGCTGTGCGTCCGCAGCATTACCGGGCCGTTGGTCGTATCGGCTTCGGCGTGCGTTTGGCCGCGCGCCTCGATCGCGACGTGCAGCCGACGCGCGTCGGGAATCAACCGGAAGCCCACGCGGGTATCGGTCTCGCTCCAGCCCTCGGTCGGATGCCCCATGAACAGATCTTTGACTCGTGCCAAGCGCGGCTGCTGCGGGGGCACCAGCCGATTTAGGAATTCGGGCGAGAGCGAGATCCGCACGTTCGCGTTGCGATAGTCGGTGTCGATCCAGCGCGCCAAATCATCGTCGATGCGGTTGGTGGACGCGGCCAGGCGGTTGAAGTCTTCGGCCAGCAGTTGGGCGTGGCTGGGGAGTCCGCTCTGCTCGAACAACTCGAGGTGCTCGAGCAGTTGCCGTGTATCGACCGGTTCGGCGGTCCACGAGCGCAGTTCGGTCCGCAGATCCACCAGCGGCTTGCCGGCCAGGAACTCGCGCTGCGAGGCGGAGAGCGCGGCGCTTTGCATCCGCTCTAGGGCCGAGCGAGCCAGTTCGCGCCGCTCGGCGGCGCTGGGGCTGGCGGCCAACTGCCGCAGCGCGTCCAGCAGCAAGTATTCGCGCCACGACGCACCCGCCGCGTCGGCCGGCGTTTGATGCTCGACTTCGGCCAGGCACAGTTCCAGACGCTGGGCGTCGTGCTCTAGCTCGGCACGCTGCGCGGTGGGCGACTGGCGATCGATGACCCGCCGCCAGATGTCCAAGCGGCGGGACAAGGCGAAGCGGGCTTTGTTCAGATTCGCACGCTCGGCTCCGGACGGCGCTGCCGCCAGGAAGTTTCCCGGCGCCGCGGCCAGCGACCGCAACTCGACCAGAATCGCGTCAGCCTGACCCTCGGCCGGCGATCCGCTGGCGATCAGTTCCCGCACGAGCGCAGCGGCTCGCTCGGCCCAAGCG
>DATCFX010000374.1:0-9881 GCA_036509275.1 Pirellulales bacterium
TAGCCGTCCGACCGGGTGGCGGGAAGTTGATTGCCGCGTGGGTAGTGTCCGAGCACGCTACTGCTGGCCCAAGCCGATGCCTGCCTCATCGCGCCGCGCCTAACGATTCGACAACGACCGCCTCAGAGAACGGTCGATGAACGTCGTCTAAAGTCGCCATCCATCTGCCGACGAGGGCGACGCCCATTTCCTCGTAGCCGTATTGACCAAACAGCCAAAGGCCGGCGGGGGCCGCTTTGGGCTTAGCCCTGCGATTTTAGCTGCCAGAATGCGCCTTCGTCGAGCAATGCCCTTCGCTCACGGACCCAATTCAATTGGTGGCCAATCGACGTCAGTAGTGGGACCGCAACTGCGATCAGGACGAACAGCGTACGCAGCCTGAAAGCGAACCAGCGACGCGGGTTCTCATCCATACGGGCGCTGCCTTAATCCGGCATGATCAATCTTCGTTCGGCGACGGCGCGGCGCTTTACCGCGCAGCCGTTAATCCCGGTTGTGGACCGGTTCTTTTCGGTGTCTCGCTCATCGTCCTCAATGGCCTTCTGCGCATTCCTCCAATGCGACGAAAGTGCAATTGCAGTATTGACTTACGCGTTGTCGAGCCGTACGATTGCCCGTGGCCTGGCGAATCCCATCGCTGTCGGCTGCTCCCGCTTGGCAAACGGTCACGTTTCTTTTCGACACGAGCGATTTTGATCATGAGCATTGCCCAGTCGCGGCTGATTTTTGTGGAGACACGCGCGGGGCTTTATCGCCAGCAAGTCGAGTCGGAAACGGAGTCAGAATTCGACGGTGGCGATCCCGTGCAGAGTTCAAAGCCCGCAATCGCGTGCTTTGACCTGGTAGATCTCATCGTTCAGGGGTCAAATCTTTTCGACAGCATCAACCGGTTGGACAACGACTGGCGCATGCTCGTGTACTCGAAGGTCGTACCGTATAGCGCAGCATTCGAGAGGCGTGTTGAGAAGCTGTACAGCCACTGGCTGGAAGCCTCAGATCGCGTCAGTTCGTTGTACGCGAAACTCGAGGCCGAGTACAAGCTTCGGGGATTCGATGTCGAACTCGTCGACAAACTCCTGCGGGCAATTCGCGAAGTGCGTGGCATGCTCACGCCGGACGACAGGTTTTTCTCTGCTCAAAAACTTGTCGATTTGCGCGACGCAGCGATTGACGAAAGCCGCAGTGGCGAAGTGTTCCCTGTGTAATCGTCCGGGTTGAGGGGACGCGACGATCGATACCGCACGCAGAAATTGCAGAACTAGCGGCTACAGAAAGCAACTCGAACGTCTGCCTGCTAATATTGCGGCACTTGCCGACGCCGCGTTCCGGGTGTTTCTAGAAAACCCGCACGCGCCGGAACTTCACAACAAGCCGATCGAAGACAGTTCGAAGGGGCGGCATCGCAATGGAACTCGGTCCGTCCGCGTGAACTTCCGCTACCGCGCTCTGTACGTGGAAGACGGGAACACGAATGTGTGGTACTGGATAGGTTCACACGAAGACTATAGCGACTTCATCGGCGGGACTTAGTGAACCCACTTTTTCACTTCCCAGCCGGCCGCCATCCTACTGGCGGCTGGCCGGCGACAGCCCGCGCTGGACTTCGGCCACGAGCCCCGGTAATGCCCGGCGCCAGGTAGCTAGCGGCGCGGCGGCCTGGGGAGCAGGGCAGAGCAGCAGATAGCCGACGATGGCCCGCGCCAGCGGCTCGTCGCCGATGGCCGGCTTGGCCGCGGCGATGACTTGAGGCAAACACTCCCAGGCCTGCCAGCGAGCCAGGTCGATGATCGCCTGCGGGGCGACCTCGGGCCGGCGGATGAGGTGCGACAGCGCCGCGGCCAGCCGCCGGGCAGTGATCGCGTGGCCGTATTCGTGATAAAACCGCAGCGCGGTCATGGCGTGCAGCACGTCGCCCAGCGGCGCGTCGGACGGGATCAGCCAGCGCCGCTCGATCTCGACCAGCGCCACTTCGCCTTCCAAGAGCAGATAGCCGGCCAGCAGGCCGTCAAAGCCCGCACGAAAATCGCTGGCGGGCCGCCTCAGCAGCTTTCGCAGGCAGGCCGCATTGGCCGCGCGCTCGTCGGCGCCGGTGGCCAAGCCCAGCGCCATGCCATAAAGCCCCTTTCGCAACTCCGGTACGCGGGGGTCTTCGAGCCAGCCGCGCATCGACGCCATCGGCAGCAGGCCAGAAAGTTTGGCCACTTCGTCAAACGGCGCTCGGCCGAATTCGGCATAAGCATCGTCGGCGACCAGCGCATCCGGGTTTTCCAGGAAACGGCAAAAGTATTTCAGCCGCTCGCCGACGGGCACGCGGGTGGACGGCGAGCGCACGATATATGCCAGGCTCACTTCGTCGACGGCCAAAGCTTCCCACTCCAGCTCGAAGCCGCCGTCCGCTGCCGGCCGGCCAAAGGCCAGCCATAGCCCCGAGGCCCGCAAAGCCGGATCGGCCGGCAGGTCGAGACGCTCGGGATGCGAGCCGGCGGGAGCTTTGAACAGCTTGAGCACGCGCATCCGTTCGTGCGGACCCGCGGTGGACGCCCACTCGACGAGCGCGACGGTTTCGGCCGCCTCGCGCCGCTCGGAGATCGTGGCCCGCGGCGCCGTGCAGAAGGGACACGCGTGGGCCGAGCCGAGCGACAGCAGGCCGACGATTGCCGCCACGGCGAAACGCGTCAGCGGCCGGCGGAGAAGTGAGGCATTCACGGGCGATTCTGCCAGACGTTAATCGACTTGCTGACCGTCCAGGTGATAGACGGCCAAGTCTTTGCCGTTGGAACCGCGGTACTCGCGGATGGCGAGCGTGCCTTCGACAGCCACCGGCCGGATGGTGAAGTCGGCCGAGCGGCCCGGCTCCATCTCCACCAGGAGGCAATCGTACAAGGCGGCCCCGGGACCGAAGCAGCATTGCAGATTGTCGCGGACCAAGACGAATTGGGTCAGTCCGGTCTGCTGGAAGCTGGGGAGCATATAACCACGAATGCGGACCCGCCGGCCGTCGAGGGCCACGATCTTTGGCGTCAGCATCGAGCGCACAAACGGCTGGCCTTTTTCGATCTCGAACTTGAGGTCGTCAAAGTTGATATCGCGCCGCGGAAGTTTCGCCACTGGCACGGCCGGCGCGCTGGTGTCCGCCGCTTCGGTCGCCGCGGGAGCAGCGGCCTCGCCGCTCGGGGCCGACGCGCTAGCCGGAGCGCCCGGCGCGGTCGATTCCTGGCAGCCGGCCAGCATCGTCGCCAGGGTGGCAACCAGTACGTAAGCGGCGGCAGGCAGCGGACGAATCATTGGAGATAATCTGCGTCCAGGCGATACAAGGGGTGCCGGCGGCCATCGGTTCCAGCCGGCTCGACCACGTGAAACGTGCCGGCGACCCGCAGCATGTCCGGCGTATATTTCCATTCGCGCTTCCCGCCGAGCGTCACGGCAACCATGTCGGCAAGCTTGGGATTGCCGCCGAAGCAGCATGTTTGGTTGTCCCGCACCAGGACAAACTGCTTGATGTGGTCCGTATGTCGGCCGGCCAGCGCGTAACCTTTCAGCAGCACGCGGCGGCCATCGAGTTTTCGGGCCTGAGCGGAGACCTGCTGACCGGGCATGCTGGGGTCCGGCTGGAGTTGATCGTAATCAATGACGGTGCAGCCGGGCGGGACTTCCAAGGCCTGGACGTACGAGAGCGTAAGGCAACTGGCGGCCAGGACCAGAACGTTGGCCACGATGCCGCCAATGGCCAAACCGCGGCCGGCCAGCGCATCGGGATGGCGGCGCACGCGCTGCCAGCCCCAAGCGCCCAGCACGATGCCCAGGATCGGCAGCGCCGTGAGCGACCAGTCTGCAAATGCCGCCAGCGACACGACGGCCCACAAGCAGCTTGCCACGGCCAGCGTACACAACGGGCGATAGGCGGCTTCCGCCTCGACTCCCGCCGCCGCCCAATGGGATTGAACACCGATGCTCATCGTCTCACGCCTTGACCGTGCCGGCTCGCTCGGCGGTTGCGCTTTTGCTGGGCAAAGCGAGTTGCCCCCAGAAGTCTGTTGATTCCTGCAACTGCTCGGCGAGGCTCTTTTCGAAATACTTTAGAGGAATTCTTAGCAGGGCGCCCGTCGCGGCGGTTTCAACTAAGCCCTCGGGATGCACGAGATACTTTTTGTGGTCGCCGACATATGCAAAACCAGCTTCGATCCTTTTGATCCGCGCTTCCATCATCCACAAACCGTCGATCGTGTCGGCGCCTTCCCAATAGACGGTGCCGCCGACCTCGACCGGCTGGGCCTTTGCAAACGCATCGCCGCCAACCATCGATTCTTTTGCTTCGACAATTGTCAGGCCAAACAGACCGCGCAAAAGACAAAGTGCATCGACCTCGCTGACACCGTCGGCTTTGGCCGCTAAATAAACGTCTCTTGGCGTCTTTCCGATTGCCTTGAGCTTTTGATATTTGTCGAGGATTATCACGCACCCACCTGAAATACCCGTGAAATGATCTCGAGTTCACCGCCGCCTAGCTGGGCCTGAAGCGAAATGGTTTGCACGGCAAACAAGTTTCGCAACAGCATCTGCCTTACTTTCGGATTCGTCACCGCGGCGCCGAACAGCTCCAACTCGGAAACGTCAAATGCCTTGGCTAACGCCCTGCTGGCGGTCCTAAATTGCGACAAGGTCTTGAGTCCACCTCCCGGATCATTCAGCAAAAGGAGCCGGGATTTGATCCGGTTACCATCCCTACACGCCAATCCAATCGCTGGGGATCTTTCGGTGGGGAACTCAAACGGGACCAAGATCCCCGTCAAAAATGCTCCGTAGTTCTTTCGATCAACGCCAAGCGATTCAAGCGCTTGTTGCTGGGCCTGGGAAAGCCGCGGCATGACGCGGTTTCCTAGACTTTCGACACCGGTTCGCGCCGCCGGGCGCCGCGCAGTACGCCTGCCAACACCAATAATACGCCCCCGGCGCCTACCAGAGACCAGGTGATCACCCGATTTGGCGGGCCTTCGTCGGCGGTTTTCGATTCAACCGTGAGTACCCGCTCGGATTGGCCAGAGGCCGGAGGCTTGTTGACGATCAGCACGGCCGTGGGCTTGTCGACCTTGCCCCCCCCGTTGGCAGTGGCGCCGGCAATCGGCTTTTGGGCGGTCGGTTGGGCTGCTGTTAGGGGCGTGCCGGCGGGGGGCTCGTCCCCGGCGGTCTTGGGCGTCGACCCCGCTGGAGCCTTGGTCGGGGGAGGTGCAGGGGCGCCAGGGTTTGAGCTGGCCGTGTCGGAGTTGGCCGTGTCGGAATTGGCCGTGTCGGCGCTGGATTCGGCTTTCGGACGCTGGCTGCCCGGCGGCGGGGTCGCGGCGGCCAGCGGAAAGAACTGGCTGGCGCGATCGACCGATTCGGGATCGATCTTCTTCAATGCCGCGATCTGCGCCTTGGCTTCCGGCAACGGGCAGGCACGCAGGTAATTGATCACCGGCACCCGGACCCAAACGGTGTCCTCCTTGGCATCCTTGAACAGCTTCACCAGCCGATCCATCACCGACCAATCCTGCCAGCGGGCCAGGTCGGGGATCACCAGGTCGGCCAACTGCGGCCGATCCAACATGTAACGCATCCCTTGCACCAGCCGCTCCTTGGGCACTGCGTGGGTCTCCTGGCCGTGGAACCGCAAGGCCATGATCGCGGCGTACGTGTCGGTGTACTCGGCTTTCGGATTTTTGAGGAACAGATCCTCGACCAGCGGCATGCCTGCGGCTCCGCTCAAGTTCAAGTAGCAGGCGATCAGGGCATCCAGCGCGGGCCGGCCCTGCGGGTCCCGCATCATGGCTTCCAGCGCCGGCAGATCGCGCTTCGAACCGCATACGCCCAGCATCGTGAGAAACAGCCGGCGGCGGCTGGTCGACGTGTCGGGATTCTTGATCCACTCCAGCAGCTTGTCGTGCCGCATGTGGTCCTTGATCTGGCTCACTTCGGCATAGGGCGTTTTGGCGAATTCGTCGTAAGCGTCGCCGGCCAACAGCGCGTCTTTGTCCTCCAAGTAGTCCTGGAAGAACAACAGCCGCTGGGTGCCGGTTTCGGGTAGTTTGAGCAACCGCGTGACATACTTGCTGGCGCGGTCGGAGAGTTCGTTGGGCGTGCCCCAGGCCAGGTCCTTGGGGTCGGTGCCGACGATCAGGAACTTCGTGCCGACCGGCTTCTGACCGAAGAATAGGATGTCGATCTTTTGCCCCGGCTTGAGCGTTGCCGGGCCTTTGAGCACCTCGACGACTTCGAACGTGCCCTTGGCATTGATGGCCGGTACATAGTCCGGTTTGGCCTGTTGGTCCTCGGTCGGCACTTGTGGCGGCTTGACGAGCGTGGCGATAATCGCCGCGTCGGCCGATTTAATTTCCTCGCTGAGGGTCATCGACACGGCGCTACAGAACGGACAGGCCCAGGCAATCGCACCGGGCAAAACGGCCAGGCCGACCAACGGCAACAACCAGCGGCGTAACAAGGCAGATCTCCTCTTCGAAAATCATAACCAGCCATCTAGCCGGCCCCTTCAGGGGCCGTTTCCGGCCAATTTATGGGCTCGTGGATAACACCTTGGCCACGTCGGTGCGGTAAGCGGCCAGGCCCGGCAAAAAGCCGGCCGCCGCGGCCAGAACAATCAACAGCGGAACCAACATCAACTCATACTGATCGAACGCGAACAAGCCGATCGCCACGCCCGTTTGCGCCACAATCTGCGGGCTTAACGCTCCGATCAGCACGTGCCCCAGCACAAATCCTGCCACCCCGCCGGCCAGGGCCAGTAGGATCGACTCCAGCAGCACGATCGTCAGCACCGTGCGGCGCTCGGCCCCCAGGGCCCGCATTACGGCGATGTCTCGGCGGCGATCGCTCATGGAATTGTAAATGCTCACCAGAATGCCCAGCCCGGCCACGACGATCACCAAGCCGGCCAGCACCAGCAGGATCCGCTCGACGTTGCCGACAATACCCTGGAAGAGCTTGGTAATTTCCAGGGCCGGGTAAACCGCTTGCGCGACCTGGCCCTCGTTGATTTGATTATACAGGTCCGGGCTGACGAATTGGTTGGCTGCCCGGACCAAAATGGCGGTGACTTCGCGCTGGTTTTCCGGCAGCGGGGCGTGTGAATGGCCGTGTTCGTGGTCGTGCCCATGCTCGTCGTGTTCCGCGTGCTCATGCTCGCCATGCTCATGGTCGTCATGGGCATGCTCATCATGGGCATGGCCGGCGTCAACAGCAGCGGCCGCTGTCTTATGGTCGCGGCTCGTGTGCTCGTGCGCAGCGTGGTCGGCTGCATGCCCATGCTCGTGTTCGGTCTCGTGCGGCACCGGCTTGGCATGGTTCGCTAGCAAATAAAAACCTTCGATGTTCACGAACAGCGCGCGGTCGTTGGGCGTGCCGGTCGGCGCGAGAATTCCGGCCACGGTGAACGGGTCGTGAGTGTGGCCGGTGTTGCCGGTCACGCCGTGGGTGGGCTTAAACGCATCGCCGACCTTCAAGCCGGTCTCGCGAGCAGCCACCGCCCCGACCACGGCCTCGAAGAAGTGCTCCGGCTCGAAGTTGCGGCCGGAGGAAAAACGGTAAGGCTGGCCGGGGGCGTACTCGATCTCGAACATTTGCGGCGTCGTGCCGACGACGCGGAAGTCGCGATAGTTGTCCCCCAGGCAGCAGGGAATAGCCACGCCGACGTCGGGGCGGAAATTGCCCGGCCCGGTGGTAATGAACTTCTTGTAGTAGCTATACGGAATGTTCTCGACCGGCGTGCTCAAGTGGTAAACCGTATTGAGCACCAGCTGCAGCTTGCCGCCTTTGGCCCCCACGATCAGGTCGAAGCCCTGCGCCCCCTTGGTGAACGATTGGCTGATGACGCTATAGACCACCAGCACCGACACGACGAGGGCCACGCCCAAGGCCATCGACAGTCCGGTCAGCGTCGAGGCCAAGGCCCGCTGCTGCATGCTGCGCCAGGCGATCTTCCAAAGGCTCATGCTGCCACTGCCGCCTGGTTGAATTGGTCCAGATGCTCGACCCGCTCGAACTGCTCGGCCAACTGCGGCCAATGGCTGACCATCAGCAGCGAGATATTTTCCTCGCGGCAGGTCTGGCGAATCAGTTCCACGATCTGCTGCTGGTTGCGGGCGTCGACATTGGCCGTCGGCTCGTCGGCCAGCAGCAGTTTTGGCCGGTTGATAAGCGCCCGGGCCACGGCCACGCGCTGCTGCTCGCCCACGCTCAAGGCGGCCGGCTTGTGCGTCAGCCGATGCCCCAGTCCGACCCGGCTCAGCAGTTCCTTGGCCCGGGCCGCATCCGGCCGCCGGCCGGCAAAGCTCATCCCCAGCAGCACGTTTTCGACGGCGGAAAAGCCGGCCAGCAGATTGAAGGTCTGAAAGATATAGCCCAAGTGCTGCGCGCGGAACCGATCGCCGGCCGCTTCCGACAGTTGCGTGATATCGGTGCCGGCGATCGCGACACTGCCCGAGTCCGGCCGGCTGATGCCCGCGATGACGTGCAACAGCGTGGTCTTGCCCGAGCCGCTTTGGCCCATCAGCAAGACCTGTTCGCCGGCGGCCAGTTCGAAGCTGGCGATATCCAACACCGTCAAGCGGTTGCCATCCGGCTCGCTGAACGTCTTTTTCACCTCGCGCAGCAACAGCATGGCATTCTCGGACTAGCGGGATGCAACGAGGATTGCAGTTCGGCGGGGGTTGTCAGCGGCCGTGCGCCTCAAGTCCTAGATCATACCCGCTTTTGCCGCCCGGGACAAAAACAAGTCGCCTGGGGGGGGTAGTCTAACCTCCGGACTTTCGCACCAGGCGATGCACGGCAAAGCAGAGGACCAGAAACGCAGGAATTGCGGCGGCGCGGGCCCAATTGAGCCTGGTCACGAGCGCCGGAATGTCCGCGACGGCGAACCCGTCGTCACGAACCGGATCATAAATCCCATTCTTGATTGCGCCGAGCTGTAACTGCGCAACAAATCCGAGAGCGCAGACCAGCAAGCACGCGATTACAACGGCAACGGTAAAGGCCTTCATGCTTACTATTTTACCCGCTAGACCGTAGCTCACAGACCCCATTCCTGAATCGGTCCGCGGCGCGGTCGAAACCACCGTCACGGCTGCGCGTCGGCCGCCCAGGGAGTCACGCACGGGTGCATGACTACTTGCTGCGCGAAAAGGAGCGACGGGGGAACGAAAATACGAAGCAGTTGAACAGAAGGCCGCGAAGGGCGCTAAGAACAGGAAAGGAGAAGGGGAGAGAGGAAGAGGAAGTGGCGAGCAGCGAGGACGGTTGGAGCCAGGGTATGCATCGACATCTTTCTTCCTTCTCTTCTTTCTTCGCGCTTTTTGCGAGCCTCTGTTCAAAATGATTTCACCCGGACGACGCTCGCAAAAGAATCGTTTGGGGCAAATTCAAAGGCGCCGGGAACCAATCGCTTTTTCTTGGGGTGGCCGGCGATCCTTACGCGCCGGGTTCGACGGCGGCGCCGGGGGATTGCGATTCGATATCGACGGGAGCGCCGAGCGCGGGCGCGATCAGCACTTCGGCGTCGGCTGCGCTGGGCATGTCGGCCGGGGCGTCGGCCGGCGACCAGGTTTCCAGCCAGCGCGACCAGGAAATTTCGTTCTTGCCGAACATGAGCTTCTGCTGCTGAAGCACCGGGCCAAAGGCAATCGAGCCCGGCTCGATGGCGTGGGGCACCAGCGGATCGGGGTCGCGCAGGGTGTAGACCACGCGGCGGGCCGAGTCGCCGGCCGGCCAGAGCACGAGGCCCGCTTCGCACAGGTCGAAGTGCGTGTCGGCCCCGATTTGCGATTGGATTTGCTCGCGCACCAGGTCGACGCCGCTCATCTTGTACAGGCCCGCCAAGGCCTGGCTGACGAGTT
>DATCFX010000375.1:0-4416 GCA_036509275.1 Pirellulales bacterium
GCGGCACCACCGTAGATGAGCGAATCCTGGAAGCGGAAGTAGCGCACGCCGCTGAGCAATGCCACGCGGAAGCGCGACATCGGGTTGTAGGCCACCGGGAAAGTCAGGAAGTTGATTTCGCCGTTCTGGAAATTGTCCTGACGGATGATTTCCTGCTGGTGCGAGCCGTCGAAGGGGGCGAAGTTGGGGGGCGAAGGCGGACCAAACGGCTGGCCGCCCATCGTGACGCCCTGCTCATCGAGCGGCGTGCCCAGCTTGTTATTGGGATCCGTGAGGCTCACGCTGCTCTGCGAGGTGGCGACGCCCCAGTAGGTGGCTTCCATCGCGTGGTTGCAGCCCAAGTAGCGGCCGATCGTGATCTGGCCGCCGTAATAGGCGTTGCCATTGGCCATTTGGGTGTTGAGCAACTGGTCGGCGTTATTGTTTTCGTTGTAGGTCAGCCAGGTGCGGTTGCCGCCGGCGCGCCACAAGAACAAGGCGGCCATGTTTCCGTACCATGCGCCGGTCGCGCAGCCGCCGCAATCGCCGCCGCTCAGGTAGGCGGCAAACGGACTGCCCGCGGGGGCCGCCGAACTAATGCCCGAGCCCCAGATGCCGCCCCCGGTGCCACACGCGCCGCACGGTGCAGCGCAGGGGCAGCAGCGATTGAACTGATTAAAGCCGCCGTAAACCGGCACGCCATAGCCGTTGAAGCGGCTGCTAATCCAACCGCCAAAGCCGCCGCCGCCACAGTTGCCCGTCGCGCACGAGCCGCCCGGCACGGGGTCGGGCATCATCGCGCCGTCGTTGCCGCTGCCCATCGGCACTGGACCGTTGGCGCCTGGGACCATGCTGTAGTTGCCGCTGTCCGGCGAGCCGGGAACCGGTTGCGGCGGCACCGGGAGCCCCTGCTGGATGCTGCTGGCCACGCGCGGTTGCATCTCGAAGCCGCCTTGGGCGGCGACCGGAACGGCCCAGGGCGAGACTGGGGCCAACTGCGGCGCCACGGGAGGTGCCGGCGGCCGGCCGCCGTTCAATGCAGTAAAGTATTCCGCCGACGGTAGAGGGCCGGGATTTTGTGGCGGCTGTCCGCCCGGTTGTGGATACTGTGCCGATGCGGCCGTCGTCAGCGCGCACCAGCACGCGACGGCCATGAATCGATAGCCACGCGCCATTGTGAGACTCCTTCTCGTTGACCTGGTTATTTGCAGGGGGCACCGCAGCGGCCGCGTTTCCATTTGCGCAGCGCCCGCCAAAGGGGCGGCGGTTCCACCATCTGAAATCGTCGACCGCCAGCACAACCCATGACAGCTTTCACCCCGGACGAGGCAAAAACGCCGTCGCGGCCATCATGCGTTGCGCAAAACCGGCGTAGAAGAATCGCGGCGAAAAGCTGCGGCCACTAGCATGCCGCGTATAATCGGCCAGACCGCGGGCGTGCAGGTCGCCCATGACCGAAATAAACGGCACCTTGGGCGCACGAGCCTCTGCAGCGTTTGCCGAAGGAAGCAACGAGGCGCTTTGAACGGGGGAAAATGCGGCCGCTATTCAGCGTGCCCCCCACGGACCGCAATCCGTGGGCTTGGTGCCGAAGTTCCGCTGGCGGTCGTTAGCGGCCGGCAGCGACGGCCTGCCGCTCGAACCGGCTTTCGGCCAGGGACGTGTCGATGTTCAGATGCATCGTCACGCTCCAGCGTCCCGCGGCATCGCCCTGCACGATCCAGTGCGGCAAGACGGCCACCGACTGGTGGACCAGCTCGAAGCCCCCTTCCGATTGACTAACCGTTTCGATCGGAAAAGTCCACAGCCCCGTGGGCTGCGAGAATTTGAGGCCCACGTCGATGCCCAGGTATTCGTCCACCAGGTTCAAAGCCTGCGTGCGCGGCAGGTCGAGCTGGCGGCCCAACTGGCCGAGCCGGCCGAAGTTGCCGTCGTGGAAATAGCGGTCGTCGGCACCCGAGGGCAGACCGGCGAAATTGAACTCGACCGCAAAGTGCAGCGGCCGCCCCATGGGCAGGCCTTCGAGCAGGTAGGCGATTTCCAGCACCGAACTGCCCGACTCCAGCGTCACGCCCTTGGTGATCCGCAGCGGGTGGCCCCAGGCATTGCCGTGCCGCACGAGTTGCACCTGGATGCGGTCGGGATTGCGGCGGACGCGGGCTTCGTAGGTCCCGGCCAGAAAATCGCCGCGTTCCCAGGCCCGGCCGCGAGCCACGGTCTCGACCGTCGCATCGTTGTCGTAAAAGTGATCCAACAAGCTTTTACGCGGGTGCGTATCGTACTGGACACGCTGGTCGAGCCCCGGCTGCTTGAACACCACGCGGTCGTGAATGCTGGCTAACTGCTCTCCGTTGCCGGTGCTGCCGGCCAGCACTTTGCGATGGTAGGCCTCGGGCCGGCGGGCCAGCGTGGCCAGCAGGTTGTGGCAAATCGAGCGGACGTCCAACTCGTACATCTGGCCGCCGCGATAGGGCGAAAACAGCGCCGCCAGCTTGTCGTTGGAGAGGAAGACCTCTTGCCGGGCATCGAAATTGAAATCGCCGGCCAGCGCTTCGATCCAGGTCTCACCGCGATCCGACGCGCGGTCCAGCAGGTTTTCGGCGGCGATCAAATGGTTGTAGACGGCGTTACGCAAGTGGGGCAAGTAAATGCCGCCAAACGCCCCGTGCCAGTAGCTGCAATTGCACTGGGCCCGATACAGCTCGGTGCGCGCAAAGTCCAAGAGTTCCGCGTCCCGACCGTCGGCCAGAGCCGTGTGCAGCCGCTGGCTGACCATCAGCATGCGGGTATACATCTCGTCGCTTTCGGGATACTTGATCTTGAAGTTGCGCCAGAAGCCGCCTTGCACGAACTGTTGCAGGGCCGGCCAGTGCGGGTCGTGCTCCATCTCGTGGCGCACGCGCTCGTATTCGATGAGTTGCTCGGCCGGCAGCGACCACTCGGTCATTTCGCGGTAACTACAGTCGGGCAGGTAAATTTTGCCGGTCGGCGGGACATTGTCGATCGCTTCGCCCAGCGTCGTGACTTTGATCCACGCCTGGTTTTCCACGAGCCGGTCGAAGAACCGCCGCAGCCAGCCGTTTTCGTACACGTGGCGATGCGTCTCGGGCCAGGTGCCGAACTTCTCGCCGTCGTCGCCGAACACGACGACCGAGCCGGGATGCTGCTTGGCAAGCGCGCCCAGGTGATCGATCGTCTCTTGCGGATCGGCGAAAGGAATGAGATAGCGCAGCCGCTCGCTGCCGGGAAACACGCCCAGCACCTGGCCGTCGTCCTCGGTCACGTAATAGCCGTGCAATTGCTGCTCGGTGAGGCCGGCATTTTTGAAGTGATAATCGTCCAGCACCGTGTACTCGATGCCGGCCGTGGCCAGATCGCTGACGAGCGATTGCTCCCAGACGCGCTCGGGAATCCACATGCCGCGGACTTTGCACCCCAGCCGGCCCTCGAGCCACTGGGTATAGCTCTTGATCTGGCCCAGCCGGTCGCGGCGCGGAATCATCGGCAGGATTGGCTCATAATAAGCCCCGCCCACGATCTCGATGCGGTCGGCGGCCACCAGGTGCGCCAGGCGATCGAGATATTCCGGGTGCCGCTGGTGCAGCCATTCGATGAGCGAACCGCTGGTGTGCAGCGAGATGCGCAGCGAAGGATAGTCGGCAAACACGTCCAGAAAAGGCAGGTAGCTGTCCTGGTAAGCTTGCTCGATGACCCCATCGAAATTGCCGATGGGCTGATGATTGTGAAAAACCAGCGCGAGGCGGAGTGGTTGCGACATGAATGACTAGCAGCGGCAAAGCTGCCGATTGCGGGGTGATGAGCGGCGGAGTGCGCTGGGGCAACTACCAGACCCGGTTTTCAAGCTCCCAGGAAGCGCGATGCAATGCTAGCATCGTGGGTTCTGGGGCAGAAAAACTCGGGCGGAAGCTTACGCAGCTTCTCAAATTCCCTTCGCCCGGACGCTCGGAACCTCATGTTCGATCTCGATTTCCCGCAGAAAGGCGGCGGCGTCTTCCGGCGGGACTGGGTTGATATAAAATCCGGTGCCCCATTCGAAGCCGGCCGTCTTTGTCAGGCGCGGAATGATTTCAATGTGCCAGTGATAGTGGCCCAGCGCTTGGCTGTCAAATGGAGCTGTATGCACAATATAGTTGTAAGCCGGCCGGTCCAATGCCGTTTCGATCTTGCCGATCACCTGTTTCATCACTCGCGCCAGCTCTTCCACGCCGTTTTTCTGAATGTTCTCGTAGTGGCTCGAGTGGACTTTGGGCAGGATCCAGGTCTCGAAGGGAAACCGGCTGGCAAACGGGCAAAAGGCCACGAAGCCCGGCAGGTCGAGCACCACGCGGCGCTCGGTGGCCAGCTCCTGCTGGATGATGTCGCAAAACACGCAGCGGCCGCGGAAGCGGAAAAACTCGAGCGAGCCGCGCATCTCCT
>DATCFX010000376.1:0-7439 GCA_036509275.1 Pirellulales bacterium
GGCCTGTGGCGCCGAGCCTGGGATCCATCGCGATCTCGCCTACGTCGAGCCGAAGAACGAGCGGCAGATCCTCGATGTCTACGCGCCGGCCGAGGGCCAGGATCATCCGATCGTCTTTTGGATTCACGGCGGCGGTTGGCAGCAGGGCAATAAGACGCAAGTTCAGGTCAAGCCCCAGGCCTTCGTGGACCGGGGCTTTGTGTTCGTGGCCACGAACTACCGCTTCGTGCCCAATGTCACGATCAAGCAAATCGCCGAGGACGTGGCGAAGGCCATCCGCTGGACGCACGACCATGCGAAGGAGTACGGCGGGGATCCCAACACGATTTTCGTCATGGGCCACTCCGCCGGGGCGCAACTGGCGGCCTTGATTTGCACCGACGGCCGCTATTTGAAGGCCGAGGGCTTGTCGCTGGCGATCCTCAAGGGCTGCGTGCCGGTCGATGGCGACACCTACGACGTGCCGTTGCAAATTGCGACCGAGCCGGCGAAAAGTGCCGCGAGTCATGCCCAGAAGTTCGGTGACGCCGCCAGCCAAAAGGATCTGTCGCCGGTCACGCACGTCGCCAGCGGCCAGGGCATTCCGCCGTTTCTGATTCTCTACGTCGCCGGCAACCCGCTCACGGGAGCCCAGGCCGAGCGGCTGGCCAAGGCCTTGCAAGAAGTGGGAATTTCCGCGAAGGTCGTCGCCGGCGAGGGCAAGACGCACGGCACGATCAACGCGGATCTGGGACTGCCCAACGACAAGCCGACGCAGGCACTGTGGGAGTTCTTGGATGGCGTGCTGAAGAAGTGACGCTACGGCGCCGGCCGGCTTTGCTTGAGTTGGGACTTCGCGCGGCCGCTGCCGGGCGCGTGCAGCATCAGCGATTCGATGACGGCGGCGATCTTTTCGGGAGCCATCTGCTTGACGAGATACGACTGGCTCTGGCTGGACGATGGCTGCCAGGCGTCGCTGCCATCCTGCTCGACGTGCAGAGCACCGCCGGTTTGGAGGTGCCAGTAGTCGGCCAGGCCGCCATCGAGCCCGCGCACGGCGTAGAGCACCGCCGTTTGGTCCCAACTTTGGCGGTCGTGCAGCCCGTTGTACAACTCATAGGCCCTGCGCACCGGCGACTTCTGGGGCGCTTCGGCCAGTCGGGCTCCGGTCATGATTTGCTCGCCGATTTCGAAGCCGCTAAAGACCATCGGCGTGGGCCAATGCTGGACGGCGTAGCTGGCGGCCGGGCCGTCGTTGATGAAGTTCGCCTCGCGGCCACTGGAGAAGATCCCGCCCATGCAGACCCACGCACGAACCTTGCGTTTGACGAGCTCGGCGCCGTCGAGGTTGCTGTACTGTCCGGGGCCGGATTTCAGCAAGTTTCGGAGGTTGGTCAACTGCCCCACGCTGACCATGACCACGCTGTGATCCGGCTGCTCGGCCAGCACTTGCCGATAGACGCGCACGGCGTCCGGGGCCTCGTCGGCCGATCTCAAGGCGTGCGGAAATTCCTCGGCGATCTGTTGGGCGTACCGCGAAGCCCCCGTGTGTGCCGGGCCTTTGACCACGCCCAGCGGAATGTCGGGTCGCAAGAAGTAGGTGTTCAGCGCATCCAGGCAGAGCGGGCTCCAGGCGTTCCGAACGCACACGCCCATCGCCAGAATGTGGGCCTCGCCCCGGTCTGCCAGGGCGTGCAAGACCGCCACCGCGCCCACGTCGTCGACATCGCCCATGATGTCGGTGTCGAAAATAATCGGCACCGGAGCGGCGGCTTGCGTATCGCCCGGCAGCACACCACCCAACAGGAGGCTGCTGCCTAGCGCCCCGGCCAGCAGCGCGCTGCCCAATAGCCACGAAATCGCCGTCACCACGATGGCGCGGGCCGCTCGCCCACACTTCATTTGCGCCGCAGACATCGAACCGGTACCTCTTCGCGGCCCAGAACCGGCACTCGCACTCAGCTCGGCATTGAATCGGCTTGCTCGGGCTCGGCGGGCTTGTCCTTGCGCGCCTGCCGCTTGAGCCGCTTGTCGTTCGACTTGCGCTTTTTGGCTTGTTCCCGCAGCTTCTTTTCCATCGTGTTCTGTTGCTTTCCGATAACCCGCTCCTTTGCGTAGAAGTATCGTGAACGCACCATTCTACCCGTTTTTCTGCCCCAGGCATACATTCATTCGTTGAGCCCAATTGCCAACGCCTGGTGGGGGAAATAAGCTTCCCTCACGCTCGATTTCGGGGTTAAGGGTGCCATCAGCTTGCGGTTCTTTGAGCGAGGCGGCCGCCGGTCGCGGCCCGCAGATGAAATTGGCCTGCTGGCGAAAATAGCTCATGACGCTTGTCTCGCTCGACGCCACCCAAACGGTTCATCGACCGTGGCCGCTGCCGCGCGGGCCGTGGGCCATGTTCATGCGCTGGCATGATCTACTGCTGGCACACTGGCCGGTGCCGGCGGCACAACTTCAAGCCTTGCTGCCGGCCCCGCTGGAGATCGATACCTGGCAAGGCGAAGCGTGGCTGGGAATCGTGCCCTTTCGGATGACGGCCGTCGGGCCGCGCTGCGCTCCTGCGCTGCCCGGCATGGCCGAATTCGCCGAGATCAATCTCCGGACCTATGTCACGCTAGGGGGCAGGCCCGGCGTTTGGTTTTTCAGCTTGGACGCCAGCAGCCGCTCGGCCGTGCGCGCGGCCCGCTGGGTGCTGAAGCTGCCGTATTACCATGCCGATCTCAACTTGCAGACCGACGCCGGCGGCGGCATTCAATACGACTGCACGCGGGCGCATCGCGGGGCGCCGCCGGCCAGCTTCTCGGCCCATTACCGGCCAGTTGCCGCGGTCGAGCATCTGTTGCCCGGCACGCTCGAGCACTGGTTGATCGAGCGGTATTGCATGTACCTGGCCAAAGGCGGTGGGCTGTGGCGGCTGGACATCCATCACGATCCGTGGCCCGCGCAGGTGGCCGAGGCCCGGATCGCAAGCAATACGCTGGCCCGGCCGCTGGGCATCGAGCTTGCACCGAGCCCCACGCACGTGCATTTCGCCAGGCGGCTGGATGCGTACGCCTGGTTGCCCACACGCCTGAGGTAACCGGGTACGATCGCTGTTACAATCGGTGTGTTGCGAGACTCGCGCGAAGCAAATCGATCGCAAGCAACCCGATTCCCTGTTCATCGCCGAACTACGCCATGAAAAAAAGCCTTGCCTCCCGCCTGGCTCTCGCCGCCCTCGCGTGTTGGTGCGCCCAGGCTGCCGCGCTCCCTGCCGATGCCGCCGAGCCCGTCCGCCTGGCCGACGTCATCGTCCAGTACACGGCCGATTCGTCCGATACCGAGCGGTTTTACAACCAGCCTTGGTCAACGATCCACTTTGACCGGCTCGGCAAACTGTACTCCGGCTGGCTCGAAAAGCTCTCGTCGATCGACTTCGACGCCCTCGATCCGTCCGGAAAAGTCGATTACGTGCTGCTACGCAACCACCTCGAGCAGTCGCGCAGCGGCATTGGACGCAGCCGCCTGCGCTTGGCTGAAACGGACGAGCTAACCGCGTTCCGCGGTGCCGTCCAAGAACTCGAAGTCGGCCGGCTGCGCGGTGAGCCTGTCGACGGGCAGGCGGCTGCCACAAAAATCAGCGAGCTCTGCGGGCAAGTCAAGATGCTCAAAGAGCGCGTCGAGAAGGGAAAGGCCGCCACCAGGCAAGTCACCGCCAAAACCGGCGCAACAACCACCGAGACCCCACAGCCAGCCGATGCCAAAAGCGCGGACCCAAAACTGGCCGTCGCTCCCGCGCTGGCGCTGCGCGCTGCGGAGACCGTAAGTGGTTTGCGCGGTACGCTGAGCGCCTGGTTCAAGTTTTACGAGGGCTTTGATCCACAGCTTACCTGGTGGTTGAAAAAGCCGTGCGACGAAGCCCACAAGCAGCTTGAAGAATACGGCAAGCTGCTGAGAGAAGAAATCGCGGGGCAAAAGGGAAAAGAGGCCGATCCGCTGGTGGGCGACCCGATCGGTCCCGCCGCGGTGGCCGAGGAAATTGGCTTTGAGTTTCTACCCTACACGGCCGACGAATTGATCGCCATCGGCGAGCGCGAGCTGGCGTGGGGCGAAGGCGAGATGAAACAAGCGGCTCGCGAAATGGGGCTGGGCGACGATTGGCACGCTGCATTGGCCAAATTGAAGAACGATTACGTCCGGCCCGGCGAACAGGCGCAATTGGTAACCCGCATCGGCCGCGAAGCCACCCGGTTCGTCAGGCAGCACAAGTTCGCCACGATTCCGGCGCTGTGCGAAGAAACCTGGCAGTTAACGATGCTCTCACCCGAGTCGCTCAAGACCATTCCCTACGCGGCCTATGGCGGCCAGTGCGTGCTGGTTGCGTATGCCAACGAGACCATGAAGCAGGATGACAAGGTGATGGTCATGCGCGGCAACAACCAGTCGTTCACGCGGCTGACCACAATGCACGAACTGATTCCCGGCCATCACTTGCAGTCGTTCGTGGCGGAGCGGCACAACACGTACCGTCGCATCTTTAGGACGCCGTTCTACGTCGAGGGCTGGGCGCTCTATTGCGAATTACAATTTTGGAAACTTGGCTGGGCCCGCACGCCGCAGGAGCGAATCGGCATGCTCTTCTGGCGCATGAACCGGGCCGCGCGGATCATCACCTCGCTCAAGTTCCACCTGGGAAAAATGCAACCCGACGAAATGGTCGACTTCCTGGTCAAGCGTATCGGCCATGAGAAATTTGGCGCGACGAGTGAAGTCCGCCGCTCGATCCGCGCCTCGCCCCTTTACCAGGCCGGTTACCTGCTCGGCGGGCTCCAGCTCATGGCGTTGCACGGCGAAATGGTGGGGGCAGGCAAACTGACCGACCAGCAATTCCACGACGCGGTGCTGGCGGCAAACACGATGCCCATCGAACTTTTACGCGCCGAGTTGCTTAAGCAGCCGCTCATCCGCACCGCCAAGCCGGTTTGGCGATTCGCCCACGACCGGTCGAAATAGCCGCCCTGCGCGTGTCAAGAAATCCCTCCATGTCTGTTTTGGCCGCCGATGAACCGCCGTTGTCCACCGCCAGCGCCCCGGTCCGGGCGGCGTACGTACACGTGCCGTTTTGCGCCCATCGCTGCGGCTACTGCAATTTTACCTTGGTCGCTGGCCGCGATGATTTGGTGACGAGCTACCTGGCGGCGTTGGAGCGCGAACTGCAAGGGCTCGGGCAGCCGCAACCGGTGCAGACGCTGTTCATCGGCGGCGGCACGCCCACGCATCTTGAGCCGCCTCAACTGGAACGGCTGCTGCGGCTGGTCAACGAGTGGTTCGTCCTCGAGCCCGGCGGCGAGTTCAGCGTCGAGGCGAATCCGGCAGGCTTGAATGCCGAGCGCGTGGGCCTGCTGGCGGCCGCGGGCATAACGCGCGTCAGTTTGGGAGCACAATCCTTCAATGCGGACAAACTGCGGCTGTTGGAGCGCGATCACACGGCCGACGATATCCGCCGCGCGGTTGAACTGCTGCGGCCGCGCGTGCCGTCGCTGTCGCTGGACTTGATCTTTGGCGTGCCGCAGGAGACACGGGCCATTTGGCAGGCCGATTTGCAAGCAGCCTTGGCACTCGCGCCCGATCATCTTTCGACCTACGGCTTGACGTTTGAGCGGGGCACCGCGTTTTGGAGCCGGCTGAGTCACGGCCAACTCCAGCGCGTCGACGAAGAACTCGAACGCACGCTGTACGCCGACGCCATCGACACGTTGACCACCGCCGGTCTGGAACATTACGAAGTCTCGAACTTTGCCCGACCCGGCCATCGCTGCCGGCATAACGAAGCCTACTGGGCCGGCGAAAGTTACTGGGCCGCCGGACCCGGCGCCGCGCGCTACATCCAGGGCCGGCGGGAAATGAACCACCGCAGCACCACGACCTGGATCAAGCGCGTGCTGGCCGGGCAGTCGCCAGTGGCCGACTCGGAAACGCTTTCGCCGGAGGACCGCGCCCGCGAGTTGCTGGTGTTTGGACTGCGGCGGATGGAAGGCGTCTCACGCGGCGATTTCCGGCTCCGCACCGGCTATAGCCTGGACGCGTTGGCCGGCCCGATCCTGGCCGACTATGTCGCTTGGGGCCTGATGACCGACGACGGCCAGCGCGTGCGGCTGGCGCGCGAGGGACTCTTTATTAGCGACGCCCTGTGGCCGCGATTGCTGAAACCTTGAGCGCGTAGGCCCGCGCTTGGGCGGCAAAATCCAATCCCACTTGCCGCTCAAACGCCTCACGAACGCGACGCGTAAGTGGCCCGATTCTGCCGTCTCCCACCGGCCGGCCTTGGAATGTACGGGCGTGAATCAGGCCCACGCTGGTCGAAGTGAGAAATAGCTCGTCAGCCGCGGCGATGTCGTCGGCCGTGAGGTTTGTCTCGCGGCAGGCGGCGCCGAGTTGCGGGGCCAGTGACAAGACCACGCCGCGCGTGATTCCCGGCAGCAAGTTGCGCGGCTCGGGCGTCAGCAGCACGCCGTCGCGGACGAGGAAGACATTGGCACTCGTGCTTTCGGTCAGATAGCCGTCGGGATCGAACAGCACGGGCCACGAGCCGGCCGCCTGCTCCCGAGCTTGCAAATTGGCGAGTTGATAATGCCAGCGGCTGCGATTCTTGATCGATGCATCGAGCAACTCGTGCGGCAGGGCGTGCTGTGCGACAGTGACCAAATCCAGACCACTGTCGTAAGCCGCCGCCAGGCCGGCCATCTTTTGCACTAGCGGAAAGCAGCTCACCAGCACGGTCGGCCGCAGTTCGTCGGGCGAAAAAGCATCGAAAAAACCGGCCGCCGGCCCGCGCGAGACGTTATGGATGATGTTCCAGTCGACGTCATCGCTCTCGCTCGGCAGGTTGCGTGCGAGCGTCTGCAGCGTGATCTGCTCCAGTTCGTCGACTGAAAGTCGCGGGTCGATGTGCATGGCCGCCAGGCTATGAAACAACCGGCCCAGGTGCTCACGCAGCAAAAACGGCTGCCGATGAAACGTCCGCGTCACCTCAAACGCCATATCGCCGAAGCTGAGCGCCGAATCGTAGATCGAGAGTCGCGCCTCGCGCTCCGGAACGAAGCAGCCATTGAAATACACGATCCGTCGGCTAGTTTGCATTTCAAGTCAACGCCTATCCCAGGAACAACGCCATGCTTTCCTTTGTACAGCGTCGTGCGGCCAAAGTCATCGGAGCCTTGAATGGATTCGACCGTGTGCGGTTGCGCGGCCCGTCGCGCCCGTTGGCCAAGGCGGCCGGGTTGAAGAGGTAGCTGTTTGCCATCCCGAAGCCGCTGCAGGAGTTCAAGCGGTACGCAACAGGCCGGTTGGCACGATCGCGCCGACCCGATCGAGGGGACGGCCGGTTTGTCGGCCGTATCCGTTACCAAACGTGCCGCCGCTTCGCTGGGACTGCCGCGTGCGACTACTGGTTCGGGCGGCGGTGTTTTGTTCAATCG
>DATCFX010000377.1:0-8564 GCA_036509275.1 Pirellulales bacterium
CGCCCGGTGATCCGGGCTCCGGCAAGCCGGATGCCGATTCGAAAGCCGGCCCGCGCCCGGAGCCGCGCGATCCGGCGTCCATCGTCGACGGGCTGTTCGACGTGGTGCGCGGCGTCACCAAGGCCGGCGATCAGATGGGCCAGCAAATGCTCAAGCTCTCGCCCGCGGAAGAGCGGCAATGGGGGAAGACCCTGCACGAGCAATTGGTGAGCGAAGTCAAAATCATTCGCAAGCCGGCGCTGACCAGGCGGATCGAGCGGCTCGCCGCCCCGCTATTGAGCGCCCGCCGGCGCCACTCGATCGACTACACGTTTACGGTCATCGATTCGAAGGCAGACGACATCAACGCCTTCTCGACCGTGGGGGGGTACATCTATCTGCACAGTGCGCTCATCGATTTCGTGAAGAACGACCAGGAACTGCAATTCGTGCTGGGCCACGAAATCGGGCACGTTGACCTGGGCCATTGCACCCAGCAACTCACCTACACGGCGCGGACCGCGGAGGTGGCTACGCCCGATGCCGCCCACGTGGTCGGAATCTTGCACGCGCTCGTCTCGCGGCCGTTCTCCAAGGACGATGAATTCGCGGCCGATGCTTACGGCTTCAAGGCCGTGATCGCCGCCGGCCAGACGCGGGAGCAGGCGTTGGAATTTCCGCGCCGCATGGGCCAATGGATGATTGACCACGGCTTCGAAGAACCGACCGAGGAGCAGCCTGAGCGGACCGTCGCCAGTGTGTTCATTAGCCGCGCCCAAGACCATTTTCACTCCCATCCTCCGATGGCCGAACGTCTCCGCCGCCTGGAGGCCATCAACGTCGGCCCGCACGAAAAGAAATAGGGCCGTCGGCGTTGCAACGCCCTCGGTGCCGTAGCGCCATCAGCGCAGCCGGTCGATTTCCGCGAGCGCTCGCCGCGCGATGTCCAAGCGCGGTTCGAGATCGAGCGCCTGGCGAAAATGTTCGCGCGCCTCGCCGACGCGCTGCCGGCGCACGAGCAACAAACCGAGATTGTAATGGGCCTGATAATTGCGCGGGGCGATGCCGAGCGCCGCGAGATAGGCGGGCTCGGCCTGGTCGTCGCGGCCCAAGGCGGCCTGCACGTTGCCCAGGTTGTTCCAGGCATCGGCGTGCAGCGGATCGTAGCGCAGGGCCGCGCGATCCTGGTCCAGCGCTTCGCTCAGCCGGCCCAACCGCTCCAGCGCATCGCCGAGATTATAATGCGCCGTGGCACTGGCCGGTTTTTGGCGCAGCGCCTGCTCGTAGTGCGCGACGGCTTCGTTCAGCCGGCCTTGGGCGGCCAGAACCAGTCCTAGATTGTTGTGGGCCTTGGGAAAATTGGGCTTGAGTGCCAACGCCCGGCCGAATCCGGCAATCGCCTCGTTGCCCAGGCCCTGGTCGGCCCTGACATTGGCGAGGTTATAGTAAGCGACGGCGCTGCGCGGTTCGTCATGAATGGCCCTCTGCAAGTAGCGCAAGGCCTGGTCATACTGGCCACGCAGACGGCACTCTTCTCCCAGATGGACCAGCGCGCTGATGCTGCGCGGATTGACGGCGTAGGCCCGGGCGAACAGCGCATTGCTGTTGCGCCAGTGCTGCTGCTGGTGCCAGGTGCAGGTGCCCAGCGCGAGCAGACCGGCCGCGACCGCGACGGCCGGGGCGAGGCGCCGCCGCGTGCTCAGCCAGTGCGTCAGCGCCCAGGCGGGGCCCAGCAGGGCGAGGTAGGCATAGCGGTCGGCGACCGTCGAAATGTCCTGGAACACGAACGGCACGAAGCCCAGCACGGGAGCCAGCGGCGCGACGAACACGCCAGCGGCGCCCCAGCACGCGGCCGGCGGCCGCCGCCAGACGGCCAGCGCGATCAGCCCGATCAGCAGCAGCGGGGCGAGCCAGCAATCCGGCTGGGCCAGCACCCAGTCCGGCTGACGCCCATAGTCGGCGGCCAGCCCCGAGGGCCAGACGAGCTTGCGGAGATAAAACACCAGCGTGTCGGCCGCCACCAGCGGGCGCGACGCCAGGGACACGACGCTCTGTAGCTCGCCGGTCGGCTGCTCGCTCTTGGCCAGCAAGAGGGCGGCCGCCGCCAGCGCCGCCATCGGCAGCAGTTTGGGCCACGTCCGCAGCAACTGCCGGCGTCCAAAGAGGGCGGCATCCATGACGGCCGCCATCAGCGGCACCGCGCTGGCCGACGATTTTGAGAAGAGCGCCAAACTATACAAGGCGAGCGCCAGGGCATAGTGCCCCCAACCGGTGCGACGCGGGCCGCCCTGTGCCTCCAGGCGCGAAAAGGCCAGGTACTGCTCCAAGGCCAGCCAGGAAAAAAGCGCGGCCAGCAAGGCGCGCGTGTCCGAGACCCAGGCGACCGACTCGACTGCCAACGGGTGCAAGGCCAGGCACATCGCGCCAGCCCAAGCGGCCAGCGTCGGCGCGCCCAATCCCCGGACCAACAGACGCCAGGCCGCCAGCGCGGCCAGGATGTGCAGTACGAGATTGCCGGCATGAAACACGCCGGGATTCAACTGGCAAGCCGGCCCGGCGTGCAGCCATTGGCAAAGAGCCGCTTCCAAGGCCCAGAAGCTATACGTCAGCGGAACGTACTCGGCGAAATACGGCCCACGCCATAGCCGGGCCAGGTCGCGCTGGTCCGGCGGCCAGATGTACGGGTTATCGGCCAGGTGGACGAAGTCGTCCCAGTTGACGAATTCGTACGACCAGACGCCCCAATACGCGGCGACCACGGCTGCGGCCAGCCCGATGGCCAGCCAGCACCATTGCGGCACGCGGCCAGCGACTGCGGCCGCTGCTCGTCGCAAGTTGCTCGAAACAATCGACAAGTGGGCGCCTCGCTAATGGCGGTAACTCCATTTCGGGTAGGGACTTTAATCCAATGCGGCGCGCGCGGCAAGGGCGTTGGCGGCGGCGGCCAGGCCGGTGGTCGGCTGCCGACCAATGAAACCGCGGCGGAGTTTTTCAGGCCACGTTTGGGTAACCTGCGGGAAATTTGCTATGGTATCGCCTTCGCCGACAGCAACCCCGGCTTGGCCTCCCGGATGATTCGGGGGCTTGGCGAGCTGCCGAGATTCGACAGCAGTCTGCCGGAGCCGCGCGTCTTGCAAGGAAAGTAGTGCGATGAAATTGACGCGTTCAGTGGGTTACGCGGTGGGCATTCTGTTGCGTGTCGAAGCCGGCGGCGCCGCCGGCCCGATGACGGCCGACGCCATTTCCAAAGGCTGCAAGTTTCCTCCCCGCTTTCTCTACCGGGTGCTGCGGCGGCTGGTGGATGCGGGGCTGTTGCAAGGCGTCTCCGGGCCGCGGGGCGGCTACAGCCTGGCCAGAAAACCGCGGCAGATCCGCCTGCTGGATATCCTCCTGGCCGTCGACGAGGCGGACGACGGGCCGGGCCTGGTGCCGGTCCAAAAGTCGCACAAGCCGGCCATCGACTTGATCAACGAAGTTTGCCGGCGCGAAATGGAGCGTTTCCGGCGTGAAATGGGCAGCATCACCTTGGCTCGTCTCAGGGCCGAGCAGGACCGCAAGGGCCGCGCTAGCAAGGCCGCCAAGCGCAAGCCTGCGCGAGCCAAGGCTCCCGGCCGAAAATAATGCCCCCGGGTGGAAGCTGCCCCACGATCAGCTCCTCCCGTCCCCTCAGTCGAAATGCGGGATCGGATAGCGGCGTAGTGCAACCGTTTACCGTGGGGGCAGGCGATACGTTACCGGTTGCATGATGTCCATCTCCATCGCTCGGCCGCCGCGCCGGCCGGGTTCAAACCGCCACCGTCGCATGATCTGAACCGCCGTGTTATCGATCGATGCGACGCCAGACGAAACCTCGACTCGCACAGCCGCTACCGTGCCCTGCGCGGTAACCGTCACGCGCAGTTTGACAACACGGACCAGGTCAGAGTTATAAAAGCGGTCGTACTGCAAGACATCGGGTGGGTAGGGTGGTTCGGGATTGCCAACCACTGGCTTGGCGTAAGTCTCGGTGCCGCTCAAGGCCTGCGAAGCAACCGACGCCTGGGTGGCCACGGCGGCCAATTCGACTTTCGGCACCACCGGCGGTCTGGATGCCGGCCGCACGGACTCCTTCGTGGCTTTGGACTTCAGCTCGCGGGCTGCCTGTTCCACTTTCGCCGTGTCGCTGGCGGGAGCGACCGGCCGACGCTTGCCGTGTGGGGTGGGCAACTCGAGCCGGGGGCCAATCTCCAGCTTGGGCGCCGGACGTTTGGGCAACGTGGTCGACTTGCTGAGTTTGATCGCCGCCGGCGCGGGCCGCGAGAGTTCAATGCTGATCGGCAGGTCGCGTTCGACGAGATCTTGCGGGCGCGGCGCGGCCGCCATCGAGGCACTCAGGGCGATCGAAGCCCGGCCTGGTCGCGTAGCCCATGGCACTGGGTCGCTGTTGCCGACGACGGCCAGGGCTCCGAGGATGCACATGTGCGCGAGGCCACTGGCAAAATAGGCCAGCGATTCTCGCAGCCATTGGCGATTCATGGCGGCTGGTCAGCCCGGGATCGGGTGGATTAGAATGCCCAAGGTCGGTCGAGGCGGACGGACAGGACAGTCTAACGAACGTGAGAATGTTCGGCAAGCGCTGGTGTCGATTTCAGTGCGGCTGACGCGTAATGGAGGCGGATGGCTGCATGAAAGCCCTGGAAGAGTTCGAGTCGTGTGCGAAGCGGCTGCGGGCGCTGGCCGATCCCGAGCGTTTGCGGATCGTCAACCTGCTGTTCGACGGGCCGCGTAACGTGAGCGACCTGGCCGACCTGCTGCACGACGAAATCGTCAAAGTTTCGCACCACCTGGGCGTGCTGCGTCGGGCCGACCTGGTGCAGACCCGCAAAGAGGGGCGGTTCGTCCAGTACACGCTGCATCCCGACGTGTTGCGGAACCCCCAATCTGCAACGTCTTCCCACTCGATCGAGTTGGGTTGCTGCCGGCTGGAGTTGCCGGCCTCGAGCGTCGCTTCGCGCGCAGCCAAGCGGCCACAATAGGGCTCGACCGAAAAATAACTTCCGTTTTTCTCGGCCCCTCACCCCGCCCTCTCCCGCAAGGGGAGAGGTGTTGCGGAGAAGTTATCTTTCGGTCGATCCTAAGGCTGCGGCGGGACCTTTGATGGCGAAACTTTGCCGGCTGTGCCTTGCGCAGCGAGCAGGCGCAGAATTGCGCCACGTACGCCTGTGGCGCCTTTAACAGACCTGCGTCCGAGCCGCTCGAACAGCGCGATGACATTCTCACGTTGTTAAGATTTTCGTGCCTCCCCATCTGCGTGGCTGCCCGATAAGCACACTGTCGAGCTTCGGTCAAGCGCGACCGAGGTCATTTTCCGGCGGTGGTACGGGGAGACATGCATGCGGCGCTCGCTGGGCAAGAGCGAACGATGGAGTCGGTTGTGCGGCTTGTTGCTCGCGTGGCAGGTGATCAGTCTTGCCCAGCCGGCATGGGCCGACGAGCCGGCAGCGGCGTTGCCGGAAATCAAGGTCGTGGCCGTGCAGCCCGCCGTGACGCCGATTCCGCGGGTTGCATTCCAGCCGCCGCCGCTGCCGACCAATCCGCCGGCGCCCGAGTTGCCGCCCGTCAACGTGGTGGCCGAGCCGCAGGCGGCGCCCAGCGTTGGGCCGACCGATGAAGTCACCGGCCCATCGATTCTGAACGGGACGATCTTCACCAGTCCCGCGGTCAACGGCTACAACGCCCCCACCTCGACGGTCGGCACGTTGATCGATGCGCCGAACATGCTGTTCCCCGGCACGATCAGCACCATCACGCGCGACGTGATCAAGGACCAGCAAGTGCTGATGATGGATGATCTGATCCGCGACATCCCCAGCGCGGTCAAGTCATACGGGGTCGACGGTGTGATCCGGCCCGACCAGTTTTTCGTGCGCGGCTTCGAGGTCACCTCGCGGAGCTGGCGCAAGGACGGCCTATTGGATCCCACCTACATGCCGCGCGATCCGGTCAATATCGAGCGGATTGACGTGCTCAGCGGGCCGTCGTCGGTGCTCTACGGCGCGGCGCAGCCCACCGGCACGTTCAACGTGACGACCAAGCGGGCCCAGGCCGATCAGTTCGCCACCGGCGGCGTGATGACCGGCAGCTACGGCCTGCAACGGTACACGATGGACGTCAACAGTTGGCTCGACGCGGACAAAACCTGGCTCTTCCGGCTCAACGGCGCGTATCAGTACAGCAACAGCTTCCGCACCGACGTGTTTACCGAGCGCGAGATTCTGGCTCCGACGCTCACCAAGGTGTTGGACGACGACACGCAACTGATCTGGTCCGGCGAATACCAGCACGACCGTTTCCGCATGGACCAGGGCATTCCGGCGATCAACGGCGATCCGTTTGCCGTTTCGAACAACGTGTTCACGGGCAATCCCAGCGGCGACATCGCGGATTATCACAGCTACCGCTCAACGTTGACTTTCGAGCGCATTCTGAATGACGATTGGACGATGCGCGTGGCGGAAATGTCGCTCTGGTACAACACGCCGTCGACGACGACGTTCCTGGACAACGGCACGACCAGTGCAGCCGGCCTGCTCTCCAGTCCGATTATTCCCCAGGATCAGACGGTGGCCAATCCGTTCATGGAGCAGAACCACGACATCATGGAGACGGTGGCTGGCGAGTTCGACACGGGGGGGTTCAAGCACAAGGCCGTGTTCGGCGCAGAACAAGACTGGTTCATCACCAACCACGACACGTTCACAACAAGTTCGATCACAACTCCAGCCTTCGGCACCGTGAGCGCATTTGGGCCGGTCAACGCGTTGGGAGCCAGCTCGTTTCCGCTAGTCCCGAGCACAATGGCACCGGCCGGCTCTGCGCTAACCTCCAACGTTTTCGATAATCCGTCGTTTCGGCAGAACCGCTTCGGCTTTTTTGCCCAGGACATGATCGATGTCACTGATCGCCTGCACCTCACGCTAGGCGGCCGCTACGACTACACGACGCAGGAATACGCCCGCAGCGATACAACGACACTCCTCCAGCCCTTGGCGAGCGTGCCGCCGCTTCCGGCGGGAACAGAGATCTTTAGCGTGTCCAATTTCCGCACCAACGACACGTTCAACCAGTTCTCTCCGCGGGCCGGCATTACGTATGACCTGGTGCCGGAGCGGATGAGCGCCTACGCCATGTATTCGCGCTCGTTCACGCCTAGCATCGGCGTTTCGAACTTTTCCGGCACCGCGCCGCTGCTGCCCGAGATCGGCAATATCTGGGAAGGCGGCATCAAGACCAAGTTGTCGGACAAGTACATGCTGACGACTTCGGGCTATTGGATCAAGGAATACAACGTCAACGTCGAACAGTTCAATCCGACGCCTGGCGCGGCGCTGCCCTTCTTTCTCACGCAAGCCGGCATGCAGCGCAGCCAGGGAGTCGAGGCGAACGTGACGGGTAGCCTCACCGACCGGCTGACCACGATCAGCAACTTCGGCTACAACGACAGCTACATCTACGGCGTGGCTCAGCCGACGTCCGACGCCGCGCCGCTGGCGGTCTCACGCGTGCGCGGCATCCCGCACTGGCTGGGCAACGTCTGGCTGCGCTACAATTTCGTCCAGGACAAGCAGCGCACGATCGGCACCGCCGTCGGCATGCGCTACGTCGGCAGCCGCGTCGGCGACTACGCTTCGCCGTTGATTCTGCCCTCCTACGACATCTGGGACCTGGGCTTCTACTACAACCAGGGCCGCTGGAACGCTTCGCTGTTGTGGGACAACATCTTCAACGAAACGTACGCGGCCACGTCGCTCAGCCAGTACCAGGTGATCCCCGGCACGCCCAGCAACGTGCGCCTGATGTTCTCCGGCACCTTCTAATAGCCGACCAGCGCGATCGTCAAAGTAGCAGACGCACTCCGCTGTGCCGTAACCGCGGCCGGAGCCGACCTATGCCTTGCGTATTCGTCCGCGATCGAGCGGCGACACGCTCCCTGCGGCCTGATACGTTGTTCGTTTCAGCGATGTCGGCCGCGTGCCGCTCGCTACGATCATGCAGGGGCAGTATCCATGAATATTCCGAAATACTGGGCGAGGGCCACGGCCGAAGCGCCGAAAACTGATGGAGCCGTGGTTTCGCAGTCGTGTTGGCGATGGTCGGACGAAAGCGAGACCGCCGCCCGAGAGTCGGCCCTGGCCGCGGCCTCGCGCATCGTGCGGGCCTTGATCGACGGCACTCCGTTGAAACACTACGCCTATGGCACCGCGCCGCTGCGCGAGCAGTTGATTCAAGAGATTAGCGGCGAGGATGGCAAGCCCGTGGCGGCGGTGACGCAGAATGCGTACGGCTCCCTGGTGTTACTCACGGACCGGGTGATGTTCATTGATGTGGATTTCCCGCAAGTGTCGCCCGGCGCTGAGTTGCGATATTTCTTCAAGCGGCTCATCAGCAAACACGCGCCGTCGCCCACGGCACAGCATGAACATGCGGCTCGGCTGAAGCTCGAGCGTCTGCTGCAAGAGCATCCCGGCTGGAGCTTTCGGGTATACCGTACGTTTGCCGGCCTGCGCGTGCTCGTCACGCACGAATTGTTCGATCCGGCTGCCGAT
>DATCFX010000378.1:0-1606 GCA_036509275.1 Pirellulales bacterium
TGTTCGGAAAGATCTTTTTTGGATGACAGCAAGATCTTCGCCCGCTCGCAATAGGCGAAATGGCATTTTGGGTCGCGGCGGATCGCGTCTTCCAGGTTGGCCAGCGCAGCGGCTTGGTTGCCTTGGCTGCTATTCAGCATGCCCAGCGAGTAATGCGGCCTCCACCAATTGGGGCTGAGCTTCACCGCCTCCTGATACTTCGGCCCGGCCTGCTCGTCGAGTTTGGCCACTTCCAGCGCGTGCCCCCAATCGACATAGAGCCCCGGGTGCGCGGGGTTCCGCTGCTGGGCCGCGAGGAACAGCTTCTCGTCATACGTTTCTTTTGCCGTCGTGCGGGCCAGGGCCAAACTCGCGTGGAGATGACTCGGCTCTAGGGCGATCGCGTCTTGGTAGTCCTTGGCCGCCAGCTTGTATTCGCCGCTGTTCTCCCAACACATGCCGCGCAGCCAGTACAAGCCGCCGTCGTCCGGTGCGTCCAGCAAGCGGTTGCTGAAATAGTTGACCGCTTCGTCGTTCACCTGCAGGGCGTCGCTGCTGCGCAGCCAGCCGGCCACGCGCGGATGCGACGTGCTTCCGTCATCTTCGACCCAGAGCCAGGTGCCGTCGACAGTTTTAACCGCCGTCGGCCAGTGTACGCTCGAGACGTCGCCGACAATCTGGCCACCGACGCGCAACAGTGCATTGGCCGATTTCGGCATGATCTGCACGCCGACCCAACTCTCGGCCGCCGCCGTCCGGCCGGAGATTGAGACGGCCATCAACAGGAGCAGCACGCACGCCGGCTTGAGCGCTCGAAACATTGCACCATCCTCGTTGTGTTGAATCGCCTTCCGGGCCGCGACGGCCCCGGTGATTCACTGTGTGGCGCCGCGCCCGGCCTGTCAACCATTTAGCGGTAAATTGCCCGCGGCTGGCGAGCGCCCGGGCGTCAGTCCAGGCAGTTGCGGCGCTGCGCCTCACATGGTTTGGCGGCTAGCGATCACGGCGCGCTGTATCAAAACATGCCAGGCCGCGGCGCACTTGGGGCATCGCCCATCACCACAGGCCGGCGCCCAGACCGTGCATCAACAGGATCGTGGTCCACGGAAACATTGTGTGCGTCCGGATAGGAGGTTCACCTTGACACTCACCAACAGCTGGCCTGAAAATCCACGCCGCGTGAAATCCGGCCGCTCGTTTCAAACTCATCATTTGCGGAGACACTCGCATGGGCATGCTGAAAGAGTTCAGGGATTTTGCGCTCAAGGGCAATGTCGTGGATATGGCCGTGGGCATTATTATCGGGGCTGCGTTCGGAAAGATCGTTTCGTCGCTGGTTGCGGATGTTTTGATGCCGCCCATCGGGGTGCTGATGGGCAACGTGGATTTCTCCAGCTTGGTCTTCACCCTCCGCGAAGCGCACGACAAGGTTCCGGCCGTGACGATCCGCTACGGCATGTTCATCAACACCGTGATCGACTTTCTCATCGTGGCCTTCGCCATCTTTTTTGTCATCAAGCAAATGAACCGGTTGAAAAAACCCGAGGCTGCCGCTGCTCCGATTACGAAGGATTGCCCCTACTGCCTGATGAGCATTCCGATCCAAGCCGGCCGCTGCGGCCATTGT
>DATCFX010000379.1:0-3516 GCA_036509275.1 Pirellulales bacterium
GGCCGAGCGTGCAACACTCGACGGCTGCCGAAACGACCGCGTCGATCTCGATCTGCCGTCGATTTACTGGTTTTCCCAGACGATCGGCCACGACCGCGGGCTGCAGAATTTGTTCGCGGCGCTGCCGCTACTGTCGCGGCCGGTACAGGTTCACTTGCGCGGCCAGGCAAGCAATCCGCAGCAATGGATTCGCGACCATGTGCTGCCGCCGCACCGCTCGTGGGTGCAGATCCATCCGCCAGTGCCCAACCACGCCATTCTTTCAAGAATCATGGAGCACGACATCGGCTTTGCCGGCGAACAAGTCTTCTGCCCGAGCCGCGATCTCACGGTTACGAACAAGTTGTTCCACTATATCCTGGGCGGACTGGCAGTCGCGGCCAGCGACACGCAAGGACAACGCGAGGTTCTGTCGCAAATGCCGGGCGCCGGCCAATTGTACCACGCGGGCGACCCGCAATCGCTGGCGCGCGTGCTCAACGAATGGCTCGGAGATGCATCGCGGCTGGCGCAAGCCCGGCAAGCCGCCCTGGCCGCCAGCGCCAGGTTTTGCTGGGAGGTGGAGTGCAGCACGCTCGTGGATTCGGTGGCTCGGGCGCTCAAGCAGCCGCCCTGGCAGAATCAGCAGCCAGAACTCCAACCGGCCGCCGGCGAAAGGGATCTCAAGTGATGCGGCAGGTTTCCACTGCCGCGCAAGCCGGTCAGCATCTCTTCTACGCGTGGTCGGGCAACCAACGCCCGGCGGCCCCTCCCTCCAACTAGCAGCCGCCATCGGGCATGTCGCGACTCGACAACATACTTCGCAGCCTCAGCGCAACTTCCAAGGGCGGAATCATTACACGATGTGCGGCGTAGCGGGCATTCTGACTCAGCGCGGCGACATGGACCTGCCCGACAAGGCACGCTCGATGCTCGGCACCCTGCGGCACCGCGGACCCGAGGACGAGGGCGTCGTTTATCTCGATCTGGCCGGCGGCTGGCGATTGGCCCTGGTTCATACGCGGCTGTCGATCCTGGATCTGTCGTCGGCCGGGCATCAGCCGATGGGCGACGCCGCGTCGGGATCGTGGATCGTCTATAACGGCGAGGTTTACAATCATGCGGCCGTCCGTGCCAAGCTCGGCGAGATGGAGTTCCGTTCGCAAAGCGACACCGAGACCGTACTGGCCGGCTGGGTCGCGCGCGGTCCGCAGATCCTCCCAGAGCTGCGCGGCATGTTTGCCATGGCGATCTACGATGGCCGGCGACAGGGGCTGTACCTGGTTCGCGATCGCCTGGGGATCAAGCCCCTGTATGTTTGCCGTTGCGACGAAAAGACCTGGGTCTTCGCCTCTGAAATCCGCACGCTTTTGGCCTGCCAACTGATCGAGCGGAAGCTGAATCGCCAGGCTATCGACTCATACCTCTCGTTCGGCGCTGTGCCGGCCCCCTGGACGATCGTGGCAGGTGTGCAAAGCGTGATGCCCGGCGAATACTGGGACTTCGATCTCGGCAAAGAGCCGTTGGCGCCGCGACGCGTGTCCTACTGGCGGCCGCCGTTTGAGCAGCAGAACCACCGGGGCATGCGCTATGCTGAGGCGGTCGAGATGCTGCGGCCCGTGCTGACCGAATCGGTGGCGCTGCACACGGTATCCGACGTTCCGGTGGGCGTCTTTTTATCCGGTGGCATCGATTCCAGCAGCGTGGTGGCGGCGCTGGCCGCTCACGGGCAAGTGCCGCGCACGTTCTCGATCTTGTTCGGCGAACGCGAATACGACGAGCGCATTCATGCCCGGCGAATCGCCAAGCACTTTGGCACCGAGCACGTCGAGTTGGAATTGGCGCCGCAGAAGATTCTCTCGGCGATTGGCGAGGCGGTTGCCGCGTATGACCAACCGTCGATCGACGGCATTAATACGTATTTCATCTCACAAGCGGTCCGCGAAGCCGGTGTCAAGGTCGCGATGTCGGGCTTGGGAGGCGACGAGTTGTTTGCCGGATATGGCAATTTCCGCGCGGCGGCTTGGCTCGACCACCCCTTTTACCGCTTCCTTGCCCGGCTGGCGTGTCCGCTCTTGAAGCGGGCGGCCCCCGGCGCCATGCGCACCGAAAAGCTGGCGGCCATCGTGCGGAACCACCCCTCGCGGCTATCAACCTACGCGATTTTGCGGCAAGTGATGCTGCACCGCCGGCTCCAAGCCGTCCACCCGAGCGACGCAGACGACGTGGGACCGCCGCTGCCGGCCGAGGTGGTCAGCGACCTGGAAGCGCGGGTCGCCGGCATCGATGCGTTGAATGCGTATTCGCTGCTCGAACTTTCGCTGTACCTGGGCAACATGCTGCTCCGCGACACGGACCAGATGAGCATGGCCCACTCGGTCGAGGTTCGCGTGCCGCTGTTGGACCACGTGCTGGTGGAGACGCTGGCGCGGATGCCGGGCAGATTGAAGCTGGGTTGGTTTCGCACCAAGCGGTTGTTGATCGACGCCTTACCCAGCCCGCTCCCCACTGAAGTGTTTCGACGGCCCAAGATGGGCTTTGTGTTTCCCTGGGAGATCTGGTTGCGCAACGAATTGCGAAGCGTCGTATCCTGCGTGTTTTCCGACGCGCAGACGTTCGCGGCGCTGGGCATCGACCAGGAAGCGGCCAAACAACTTTGGCAAGGGTTCTGCCAATTCCGCCCCGGGATCCGTTACTCCGACATTCTCTCCTTGCTGCACCTGCTAACTTGGGTCCGCACGAACAACATGAGCGTCTGAAGACGAAAGATGAATCTCGACTACTTACATTTAGGCTGCGGACTTTGCAGTCCTCCGGGCTGGTTGAATGTCGACGGATCGTTGCAGGTTGTGCTGGCTCGGCACCGCTGGGCGAAATCGTTGCTGATCAAACTGAGAATCTTGCCGGCCAGCCGAGCGGCGACCATTTGGGGCGCCAACATTGTACGATTGAACCTGACTCGGCCACTTCCTTTTTCGACGGGTCAGTTCAAGGCGGTTTATTCTTCTCATACGCTCGAACATCTCTACCGCGCCGATGCGCGGCGGTTGCTCGGCGAATGCTTGCGCGTCCTGCATCCGGCCGGAATCTGCCGGATCGTCGTGCCCGATTTGCGGGCATTCGTCGATCGATATCTCGTCGAGCGTGGACAAGACATTTGCACGGCCGCGGACGCGTTGATGGAACAATTGAGCACGCACCCTCGAGCGATCAACCGTGGATTGCTGGCGACGTATCAGCGGCTGACCACTTATCACGACCACAAATGGATGTATGACGGCGCGTCGCTATCCGCCCTGCTTGAGGACGTCGGCTTCCGCGACATCTCCGTTCGCGGTTACTTGGACAGCGCCATCCCCCAGGTCGGCGACGTTGAACAATCGGGCAGGTTATTGGAAGGTGCCGGCGTGGCGGTCGAGGGCCGCAAACCTACCGGTGGCTGACGCGTCGATTAGCCGCATGAGCTACCTGCGGCCCGCCGCTCGCGATTGACGGCTCAAAATATCTTTGACGTTCTCTTCTCGGAAAAACAGTCCA
>DATCFX010000380.1:0-6047 GCA_036509275.1 Pirellulales bacterium
GACTTCCACGCGGGCTGGCCAGCGGACACGTTTCAGGCCGGCACGCACGGCCGACTCTGGGATGCGGAATCCGCGCTCGCCCAGTTGCTCGAGCGCGGCCAAGGCCACGGCGGCATTGGCCGCCTGGTGCCGACCAAGCAGGCTTAGCTCAATGTCGTTCCAGTGGCGGCCGGCGGGCCCGGCGGCATAGCGATAATCGAAGCACGCGGGCTGCTCGTTGCGGTCGCAGTCGATCGGCGGGTGATAGGCGAAGTCGAAATCGCGGCCCAACTGCACCAGGAGGCTGCCGGCGGCGAGGCTGACCGTTTCGATCACTTCACGCGGCTCGTCGGGCACTACGCCGCTGACGATCGGGATGCCGGGCTTAATGATCCCGGCTTTTTCGCCGGCGATGGCGGCCAGCGTGCTGCCCAGTTGCTTGGTATGGTCAAAGCTGATGCTGGTGATGACCGACACCAACGGCAGGCAGACATTGGTGGAATCGAGCCGGCCGCCCATGCCGACCTCCAGCACCGCGGCATCGACGCGCTGGTCGGCGAAGTACAGCAAGGCCAAGGCCGTGGTCAGCTCGAAGTACGTCGGTCCGCATTCGCCCGGCAGGCGCGCGGCGGCGGCATCCATGCTTTCAACAATCGGCCGCAGCCGCTCGAGCCACTGGGCAAAATCGGCCCGAGAGCAGTTTTGGCCGTCGACGGCCAGCCGCTCTTCGATGGTGTGCAAGTGCGGCGAGCTGTACAGGCCGGTGCGATAGCCGGCTGCGGTGAGCACGGCCGCGGTCATGGCGGCGGTCGAGCCTTTGCCCTTGGTGCCGGCTACGTGGACGATCGGCAGGCGGGATTGGGGATCGCCGAGCCGGGCCAGCAGTTCGCGCATGCGGTCCAGCTTGTAGGCTCGCTCGCCGTACGACACGTGCATCGCACGCTCGTAATCGATGCGCTGCCACAAAAAGGCCAGAGCCGCGTCGTAATTCGTGGTCGACGGGAGCATTCCAACGATGATAGCCGCCGCCTTCCTCTGGCGGCAAATGCGACGCTGCCGCAGCCTCAGGCGGCGGCAAACTGCTCGGAGCAGCGCTGCGGCCGCTGGCAGTCCAGTGATTCGCACAGCCGCCGTAACTCGTCCAGGTCGCGCCGCACGGCATCAGCCAGATACCGCTGGCTGGCCGGGTCGGCCGCTTGCCATTGGTCGTGGCAGTCGCTGAGGTGCTCGAGTAAGTCTTTCATCCATAAAAATCGGGCCTGGCGATCCATCGTCATGGGATTTTGCCTTGAGGAGCGAAAACAGCAAGTCAGTACATCGCCACTGTCTCTATGCACGCCGTGTGCCACGGGCGGCGAGCATGCCGGCCAGGACTTGGCGTGCGAAACGAAGTCGTTGGCGTGTAATAGGTTATGAAACTTGCGCCGCATCTGACCGCTGTGCTGGCAGGCGGCCGCCGAGCTTGTAAATCCTACATTCTCGGCTGCCAAGGGACGGTCCGAACCGCTTGTGCCGCGGCCCCCGTGCAGGCATCAGCCGCTAGTGCCGCGCTGTTCGGCCCGCGCCGCGTCCAGCACTTGCCGCAGATCGAACAGCCGCCGGGCCTGGTCGTTTTCCGGCTCGAGCACGGCATGCCCGACGCCCACTTGCAGGCAATGTTCGATGATCTGCAAAAGCTGCGGCTTGGCCGGCCGCATCGATTTCCAGACCGGCCGCAAGCCGGCGTTGTCGAGATAGCGGTCGGCGGCCTCGGCCGAGAGGAACAGGGCCAGGCATTTGGGACCAGACTCCACGGCCCACAGGGCGCATTCCATCTGTCGGCCGCTGGAGCGATAGACCAGGTACGGCTGAATTTCGTCGTCGGCTGCCATGAGTTTTGTACGAAGCCCAAGAGGGTTGGATTAAGCGATCATTTGTTCCAGCGCGGCGAGTGCCAGCGTCCAGCTCGGCCGCGTTTCCAGATACGTCTGCCACCACGCCGTGAGCGTCTCGGCCATCTCGTCGGGCCGATTTTCGTCGAGCCGCCAGTGCCCAATCGCAAGTTGCACGCTGGCCGGCTCGCAGCGTGCCAGCTCGACTTCGGCCGCCGCCGCCAAAACGGCCGGAACCATCGCCAGCGGCAGCACCCGACGCGGATCGGCCAAGGCTGCTCGGTACCGCTCTCGATCGGAATTCAACGTCGCCAGCAGCCAGGCCAGCCGCGTCACCTCCGGCAGTTCGGCCCGCGGGTTGGCCAGCACCACCTCGATGACGGCTGTATTGTAAGCCGGGAGTGCCCGGCCGCCACCGCCGGTCAGCGGATAGACCGGCAGCACAATCGCCCGTGGGACCAGTGCCTGCGGCTCGGTCAGCCGCGCCAGTTGTTTCAACAACCCGGGGCCGCGGGCTTCCCACTGTTCGGCCAGCGGTCGGCTGCGCAGTTCGAGTTCTTCGGCCAGCTTGGGCCTGGCCGCGGCCAGGGCCTCGACCACGGCCGCGACCCGCGGCTCCAGCGCTGCGGCCAGCGTGGCTCCCTCCGGTCCGGCGGCCTTGGAGAGTGCGGCCGTGGTGAGATGGTTCAGCGCCTCGGGCGGGAGCGGATGGGCGGGCACGTCCGCGGCATAAAAGATCAGATGCTCGACCAGCCGCTGAAAGTCCAGGTTCAATGCCGCGCACGCCCGGCGGAGTTCGCGCGTCGGCCCGCTCAGTGCTTGCCACAGCGGCCGGTCCGCGATCGGCGTTTCGTCGGCGAGACCGGCCAGATAGAAGCCGGTGACGGCCGGCGCCTGGATCCATCGCAGTTCAGTCGGCATGAGTCCTCCCGGCGGCGAGCAGGCAGGCCCCGGTGCCTGGCTGGCGGCCTGCTCACAAAATGCTCATTTTTGCCTGAAGCGGGGCGGCCTGTCGACCGCCGGCCAAACTCGGCTAAGATACATGCTTCTCGCATGCTCAAACGCTAGCAAAAGCGGAGACCAAACACTGATGCTGGATCAACAGGTTCGATCCTTCACGACGGCCGACGCCTCGGAATTGTACGACGTCGGCCGCTGGGGCGCCGGATATTTTTCGGTCGATCGCAGCGGGCACTTGCGCGTCCATCCGACCAAGGATCCCAACCGCTCGATCGATCTGAAGCAACTCGTCGACGACCTGCAATTGCGCGGCATCGACCTGCCGATCCTGATCCGCTTTGCCGAGATTCTCAAGCACCGGCTGGGCGAGATTCACTCGGCCTTTCAGCACGCGATGCGCGAGCACCAGTTCAAGGGCGACTACTGCTGCGTATATCCCATCAAGGTCAACCAGCAGCGGCAGGTGGTCGAGGAAGTGCTCGAGTTCGGCAAGCCTTATCACTTCGGCATCGAGGCCGGCAGCAAGCCCGAACTGCTGGCCGTGGTGGCCCTGGCCGACAACGACACGCCGATCATCTGCAACGGCTTCAAAGACGCCGAGTTCATCGAGATGGCGATGCTCGCGCAGAAGATCGGCCGGCGCATCATCCCCGTGGTCGAAAAATATACCGAACTGGGGCTGATCCTGGACTATGCCAAGCGCGTGGGCGTGCGCCCTAACTTCGGCATGCGCGTCAAGCTGGCGGCCCGCGGAACCGGCCGCTGGCAGAATTCGGCCGGCTACCGCTCGAAGTTCGGGCTGACCGTCAGCGAAATCCTGCGGGCACTGGAAGAGCTGAAACAGTTGGGCATGCAGGACTGTTTCAAGCTCCTGCACTTTCACCTGGGGAGCCAGATCCCGAATATCCGGCACATCAAGCAGGCGCTCAACGAAGCCAGCCGCGTGTACGTCGAACTGGCCGGCCGCGGGGCGGGCCTGGAGTATCTCGACGTCGGCGGCGGCCTGGGCGTCGATTACGACGGCTCGCAAACCAACTTCGAATCCAGCACCAACTACACGCTGCAAGAATACGCCAACGACGTGGTCTACCACATCCAAAGCGTGTGCGACGACGCCGGCGTCAAGCATCCCACGATCGTTTCCGAAAGCGGCCGTGCCGTGGTCGCCTATCACAGCGCGCTGATCTTCAACATCCTGGGCGTCTCGGGCCTGGGCGATAGCGAGGTGCCCAGCGAGTTGCCCAAGGATGTCGAGCAGCCGATCCTCGACCTCTCGGACGCGTACCACAACCTCACCACCCGCAACCTGCTCGAGGGCTATCACGATGCCCAGCAGGCGCTGGACATGGCGCTGAACCTGTTCAGCGGCGGCTACCTGCCGCTGGATCAACGGAGTTTGGCCGAGAACCTGTTTTGGGCCATCTGCCGCAAGATGCAGCGGCTGGTGCGGCAGGTCGATTACGTGCCCGAAGACTTGCAGGGGCTCGATGCGATGCTCAGCGAGACGTACTTTTGCAACTTCTCGCTGTTTCAGTCGATGCCCGACAGTTGGGCCATCAAGCAGTTGTTCCCCGTGATGCCGATCCACCGGCTCAACGAACAGCCGACGCACAACGCCGTGCTGGGCGACATCACCTGCGATTCGGACGGCAAGATCGACCAGTTCATTGACCGCCGCGACGTGAAGCGCACGCTCCCCTTGCACGCGTTCAACGGCGAGCCCTACTACCTGGGCGCGTTCATGCTCGGCGCCTACCAGGAGATCCTGGGCGATATGCACAACTTGTTCGGCGATACCAACGCCGTACACGTCAGCCTCGACCCGGCGGGCAATGTCGTGCTGGAAACGGTCATCAAGGGCGACACGGTCCGCGAGGTGCTCGACTACGTCGAGTTCGACGTGAATGTGCTGGTGCGGAAGTTGCACACCGACGTGGAAAGTGCCGTCCGCGAGTCGCGGCTCGATTTCCAGGAAGCCGGGCGATTGCTGCGCTTTTATGAAGAGGGGCTGCAAGGGTACACGTATCTCGAAGAAGCCCGGTAAGAAAAAAGTGAAAAGTGAAAAGTGACGAGCGCGGGGATTCGAACACGGAATTGCTGGCACCCGCCGGGGATTGGGAGGCACTGCGCGCGGCGGTCGCGGCAGGCGCGGATGCCGTGTATCTGGGGCTGGCCAATTACAACGCGCGGCACCGGGCCACGAATTTTACGATCGACGAGTTGCCCGAGGTGCTGGCCTTTCTGCATGCCCGGCAGGTGCGCGGCTATATCACCTGCAACACGCTCGTCTTTTCCGACGAGCTTGAGGAAGTGGCCGAGCTGGTGGCCCGCGTGGCCGAGGCCGGCGCCGATGCGCTGATCGTGCAGGACTTGGGCCTGGCCCGGCTCGTGGCCCGCCTCGCTCCCGGCCTGCCGGTTCACGGCTCGACGCAGATGACGCTCACCGAAAGTCGCGGCATCGAATTCGTCCGCGGCCTGGGCGTCGAGCGCGTGATCCTGGCCCGCGAGCTATCGATCGACGACATCCGCCACATCCGCGCCGCGACCGACGTGCCGCTCGAGGTCTTCGTTCACGGGGCGATGTGCGTCGCCTATAGCGGCCAGTGCCTGACCAGCGAGGCCCTGGGCGGCCGCAGCGCCAATCGCGGCCAATGTGCCCAGGCCTGCCGCCTGCCGTACGAGCTGATCGTCGATGGCCAGAAGCGAGACTTGGGCGAAGTGGCTTACCTGCTCAGCCCGCAGGATCTGGCCGCCTACGATCTGGTGGATCAACTCGTCGAGCTGGGCGTGGTGAGTTTGAAGATCGAAGGCCGGCTAAAAAGTGCCCAGTACGTGAGCGTGGCGACGCAGACGTATCGCCAGGCCCTGGACGCGGCCATCGAGCAACGGCCGTATACCATCGCTCGTCAGCAGCAGCTTGACTTGTCGCAAAGCTTTTCGCGTGGGTTCGCTCCGGGGTTCCTGGCCGGTGTGAATCATCAACGGCTCGTCCACGGGCGGTTTCCCAAGGCTCGCGGCGTGCGCGTCGGCCAGTTGCTGCGCGTGGCCGGCCAGCGGGCAATCGTGCGGCTCGATGCCGAGCACGAGGCCGAAATCCTCAAGCCGGGCGACGGCATCGTGTTCGACGAAGGCCATCCCGAGCAGAACGAACAAGGCGGCCGCGTGTACGGCACGCGGGTCGTCGACGATCCGGCAGGCCTGTGCCTGGAACTCGAGTTCGGCCGCGAAGGCGGGCCC
>DATCFX010000381.1:0-3665 GCA_036509275.1 Pirellulales bacterium
AAATCGGTGAGCTGCCCAAGGCGATGCAGGCCAAGCTGCTGCGCGTGCTGGAGAGCGGCGAGATCCGCCGCGTGGGCGACAACGAGTCGTTCGTCGTCGACGTCCGGGCCGTATGCGCCACGCACCGCGACCTGGAACAGATGGTGGCCGACGGCGAATTTCGCCAGGACCTGATGTTTCGCATCAATACGTTCGAGATCCGGCTGCCGGCGCTCCGCGAGCGGATCGAAGACATTGCCGAGTTGTCGCGGCACCTGCTCAAGCGGTTCCGCCCGACGCTCAAGCCGGGCGACGAACTGTTCGAATCCGACGCCCTGCGGACCCTGGAAACGTACTTCTGGCCGGGCAACGTGCGGGAACTAGCCAACGTCATCGAACACGCCGCGATCCTCGGCGATCGCGGACCGATTTCGGCCGCGCAGCTGCCCAGCAAGTTCGGCGAGCGGAAGCTCAAGGGCCCGCACTTCAAGGCCGTCTCGCCAGTCGCCGGCACCCAGACGCTGCGCGAGATTGAGTTCTCGGTCATTCAGCAGACGCTCGAACGCCACAAGGGCAACAAGCCCCGGGCCGCCGAAGAACTGGGCATCAGCCTGAAAACGCTGTACAACAAGCTGAATCAGGTCGCCGCCGAACAGCAATCGGCCTGAAACTCGACGGCCGATGCATCAGGCGGCGCATGGCACGCTACGGCGGCGCGGGCTTCTTTGGCCGAAGAATTATGTTTTCATCTGCATTGGGCCTGCGGAGCCAGTTGGAGCGCTTCAGCCGTCGCATCAGCTTCAAACGCCGCATGCCGCGAAAATTCGGCGGTGGTGCGATTTTCGTCACCCCCAGCGCGGCGTTGGCCTTTTGGTACAAACCGCTGGCCGCGATCGGCGGGGCGCTCTTGGAGCGACTGGCCGAAGTCATCGAGCCGGGCGACTGCGTTTGGGACGTCGGCGCCAACGTCGGGCTGGCCAGCTTTGCCGCCGCAGCCCTGGCCGGCCCCAGCGGCCGCGTGCTGGCCATTGAACCGGATCCGTTCCTCGTCGGCTTGCTCGAAAGGTCCGCCGCCCGATGCGGCCCTTCCAGCGCGCCGGTCGATGTTCTGGCCCTGGCCGTCGCCGACACCGATGGGCTGGTCCAGTTCTGCCGTGCGACTCGCAGCCGCTCGTCCAATCACCTGGCCGGCTACGGCGAATCTCAGACGGGCGGCGTGCTGGCGACGCGCTGGGTACCGGCCAAAACGCTCGACAGCCTGCTCGATTACTTTCCGCCGCCGCGGGTTCTCAAGATCGACGTGGAAGGGGCCGAAAAACTCGTACTCGCCGGCGCCGTGAAGGTGCTTTCCGAACACCAGCCGGTGGTGATCTGTGAAGTCGCTTCGCGATTCGCCCGATGCGTCAGCGATCAGTTGCACAGCGCCGGCTACACGTTCTACGATCTCGAGGCTTCGCCGGCTGCTCGCAAGCCACTGGAAACGGCCACGGCCGACACAATCGCGTTTCCGGCGGCCCGAGATCCCCGCTTGGCTCGGCGCCCTGCTCGCTGAATCGACGAAACCTTAGCTTAGGATCGACCGAAAAATAACTTCTCCGCGGCCCCTCTCCCCTTGCGGGAGAGGGCAGGGTGAGGGGCCGGGAAAAACGGAAGTTATTTTTCAGGCGATCCTCACTTCAGCTTGCGGACCACGCCGATCACGATGCCCAGGACTTTGGCATTGGTGACGTAGATGGGCTTCATCGTGGAATTGGCCGGTTCCAGGCGAATCCGCTTAGCTTCGGGAAACCAGCGTTTGAGCGTGGCCTCATTCTCGTCCGTCAGAGCCACCACGATCTGGCCGCGCTCGGCCGTGTTCTGCTTGCGAATGACCACGTAATCGCCGTCGGCAATCTGGTCTTCGATCATCGAGTCGCCCCGGACCTTGAGCACGAATACGTCGTCGGAATCGAACATTTCGCCAAAGTCGACACGCTCGTCCTGGGCCACCGCCTCGTGCAGTACGCCGGCGGCAATTTGCCCGGCCAGCGGCAGGCCGCTGGAGCGCTCCGGCCCTTCGGTGGACAGCATGATCGCCCGCGACATGTTCGGCTCGCGCGTGATGAGCCCCTTTTTCTCCAGGGCCTTTAAGTGGCACATCACGCCATTGGGCGAGCTGATGTCGAACTGCACACCGATCTCGCGAACGGTCGGCCCGTAGCCTCGGTTGCGGATTTTGTCGCGAATGAACTCGTAGACCTCACGCTGCCGGGCGGTGAGTTGTTGCAAGTCGGCCATGGCCATCGATCCCGATTTTGGTAGTTCCTTAGCGCTGCCCGGAGGCCGGGCAAACCGCTGGCAAGTATAATATACGAGTGTTCAGATTTAAAGTGCATTTGTACAGTAATCTGTCCGTGGTCAGCGGTCCGGGGTCAGTGGCCCCTGGCGACCGGCTCCGCAACGGCCAACTGACTACGGACCACGCACCACGGACAACTGACAACGACCGCCGACGTGGCGACCGCCATGCTACAATACGAGTCTATTTCCGCCCATTTCTCCGGCGCTGGTTTGTCCATGCCAAGTTCCGCGAAAATCTCAACCGAGGATGCCGCGGAACCGGCTCGCGCCCCACCCAAGCTGCTGTTTGTCGATCTCGACGGCACACTTATTCGCACCGATCTGCTGTGGGAGTCGTTACTTGCAACCGCCCAGCAGCAACCGTGGCGGCTGTGGTCGTGGGCCCGCGTGCTGCCGCGGGGCCGGGCCCAATTAAAACGTACGATCGCCGAGCAGGTGCCGACAGACGCTGCGCGCCTGCCGTTCCGGGCGGAATTGCTCGAATTTCTCGCGCGTGAAAAATCGCAGGGCACGCGGCTGGTCTTGGCGACGGCCAGCGACCGCATCTGGGCCCAGTCGGTGGCCGCCGAGCTCGACCTGTTCGACGCCGTGCTGGCCAGCGACGGCCTGCACAATCTGAAAGGTGCGACCAAGCTGGCGGCCATTGAGGACTATTGCCGGCAGTGCGGGGCTACAGAATTTCATTACCTCGGCGATTCCTTTGCCGATCTTCCCATCTGGAAGTGCGCCGCCGGCATTGGAGTCGTGGAACCCAGCCGGCGCTTGCTCAAACAGATCCAAACCTGCCGCGGGCGAGTGCAAAGCTTCGGTAAGCGGCCGTCGCGCTGGCGCCCCGCGCTGCGCGCCCTGCGGCCACAACAGTGGATCAAGAATATTCTGCTGTTCGTCCCGTTGGTGCTGGCGCATGCCTGGCACGACGGGGATCGGCTCGTCTTGGCGCTGCTGGCCTTCGGGGCCTTTTCCGCGTTGGCGTCAGCCACCTATATCGTGAACGATCTGCTAGACGTGGCGGCCGATCGCTGCCATCCGCAGAAATGCCGCCGGCCTTTTGCCGCGGGGACGCTGCCGTTGGCCTGGGGCCCGCCCTTGGCGGCGGGTTTGCTGTTCGTGGGCTTTGCCACGGCGATGGCGGCCTTGCCTGCGGAGTTCGTCGCGCTGCTAATGCTCTATGCCGTCCTCACCTTGCTGTATTCATGCTGGCTGAAGCGGAAGGTGATGGTCGACGTGATGGTGCTGGCCGGTTTGTATACGCTACGGGTCGTTGCCGGGGGCGTGGCGGTGGACGTGCCGGTGTCCGAATGGCTGATGGCGCTGTCCCTGTTTTTGTTCACGTCGTTGGCCTTCGG
>DATCFX010000382.1:0-7618 GCA_036509275.1 Pirellulales bacterium
GAGCAAGGGCTCTTGACTGACAGCACCGTTTCCAACGACGGTTGGCAGCAGAGCGACTTGCACACGCGGCCGCAGTGGCGGTACGTAATGCAAGCCTGCGGGCAGCAGACGCCACCGCCAGCCATATCGTAGGCGGGGTCCATCATCATCGGTGCGGGCACAGCCGCTCCGGGCGGCACTTCGGTAACGACGGGCGGCTGCGATTGTTTCAGCGCGGTTCGCAGAATGCCGGCGTCGGCCAGTTGCGCGCCGGCAAACAACACCAGCGCCGAAGTCACGGCAATCAATCGGAGTCGGCGGAAAGAAATAGAAGATGTCATGGCGATTGGGTCTCCTTCAAAAATCAAACGGCAATGGGCCCGAATTGGCACCCAGAGAGTACAAGTTCTGCGCCAAGGATGACACATCCGGCGCATATTGCAAGGCCCCGGGCCGGGCGGCGCCCGCCTAATTAGCCGCTTTCGCACCCAAACTGCTGTGTCAGCAAGGTTTTTGTCAATTGAGCCGATCGGCCGGCGCACAGCCTGGAACCGGCATGATTTCGACCAAGCGCGCCGATTTGCCCCCACGCCGGACGTGACGTACGTTTCTGATGGCCCATTTCGTGGCCTTCTCGAAGGGCGCGCTTGGCACGTGCCGGACAAAATCGCCTCACCAGGGACTCATCGATTTTGGTAACTGTCGATTCGGATTACTGTCCTCACACCAGCGGCGTGCGTTTGCTCGTCGACGAGTTGCGGGACGCCGGTGGGGATCTGGAACGCTTTGTCCAGCGTCAGCTCGATGCACTGGCAGCGATCGCGGCCGAGCTCGACCAGCGCCGTCAATTGCTCGACGCTCGCCAGGAAACCCTCGACGAGCAGGCCGAGCAATTCGAACAACGCAGCCGCAGCGTGGCCGCGCTGCGGCAACTCGCCGAGCAGGGAGCTTGGCGCGTGCAGCAGGAAGCCGACCGCCTGGCGCGGATGCGGGCCGAAACCGCAGCCGCAGCCCCCGGCACGCTAGCCGACGAGCCGGCCAGCGCCGACTCGGTCGAGTTGCGACGCGCGTTGCTCGACGCGCAGGCGCGGTTGGCAGCCATGGCGGGCATTGCGGCAGATTTGATCGATGCCCGGCGCGATATCGCGCGATTGCAGACCCGCTTGATGAAACAGGCCAATCGCCTGGCGGAGGCCAAGGGGCATTTTGCCACGGCCGCCGGCGGCCGCATCCAGCAACTCGAAAGCGAGCGAGCGCGACTCGTTCTGGAACTCGATCTGGTCCGCAGCCAACTCCAGCAGCAGGCCGAAGGCGACGCGCGCGCCCGGGCTGATGAGCGCCGCGTGTGGCTGGGCGAAATCAAGCGGTTGCGGCAAGCCGTCGAACGGCCGCCGATCGGCCGTGGTTCGCGCGACCGACCGCCGCTGGACATCGCATCCAGCGACGCCGGACTGAACCGGGACGCCAGCCTCGAGCAGATTGTAGCCCGGCTGGAAAGTTTGCAAAACGAGATCGACGAGCCGCTCAGCGACCAGACCACTTAACAGGGGCAACCAGGTATGAACAAGCCATCGCAGCAGCAGTACGACCCGGCCGAGCGCCGCGCCGATGCGGCCCATCCCAGCCGCGATCGATCGATCACGTCGCAGTTGGACATCGGCGAGCTCAGTCCGTCGCTAAAGCCAATCGCGGCCGGGCCTGGAACGGAGATCGTCGAGCGATTGGAAGTCCTCGACGACCTGGTTTTCGAAGCGATTGCCGGTAAGTCCGGCGCGCTGGAGCAACTCCGGCTCCTCTGGCCGCAGACACTCAAGCAACTGGGGCCTGAGCTGCTGGACGAATCGCGGAGCCAATATCTGCGTCATGCGATGAACGTCTGGAAAGACTGCCTGGCGGCCGAAGAAATTCGCAATCCGCTGCTGGCCGTCGCCGCCATCGACGTCATCAACGTCCTGCTGGGCGCCTGACGCGGACGTTGCCAAACGAGGTCTGCTGCCTATCCGAAAGCTGTCGAACCAGCGGCGGGCTTACGCCGTCGGTGCCGCCAGCAACTCGCGGAACTGCGCGAACAGGTAGCTGCTGTCGTGCGGGCCGGCCGAGGCTTCTGGATGGTACTGCACGCTGAAAGCCCGCAGCGTGCGGTGCCGGACGCCTTCGATCGTGCCGTCGTTCAGATTGCGGTGCGTGACCTCCAACTGCGGCGGCAACGACGGCTCATCGACCGCAAACCCGTGGTTCTGCGACGTGATTTCCACACACCCGGTAGCTAGGTTCTGCACCGGCTGATTGCTGCCGCGATGGCCGAACTTAAGCTTGAACGTCTTGGCCCCGCATGCCAGCGACAGAAGCTGATGCCCCAGGCAGATGCCGAAGACGGGCGTACGTCCCAGCAAGCCGCCAATGGTTTCGATGGCATAAGCCAACGGTTCTGGATCGCCCGGACCGTTCGAGAGAAACACCCCATCCGGCTCAAGATCGAGAATCTGCTGGCTGGTGGCATTGGCCGGCACAATCGTTACGCGGCTACCCATATCGAACAGGTGGCGGGCAATGTTCCATTTCATGCCGTAGTCGATCGCCACAATCTGGGGACCCTCTGCGGATTGTGGGGTTGCTTGCGCGCCGGGCAGCCGAGCCCAGGGGTTCAAGCCTTCGTCCCACGTGCGTGACTCGCTGGGCATGACCTCTTGCACCAGATCACGGCCCACCAGGCCGCGGCTGGCTTTGGCCTTGTTCACTAGCCGCGCGTCGTCCAGATCGATCGTCGAAATGACGCCTTTCATGGCACCACGGCTGCGAATGCGCCGCACCAGCGCACGCGTATCAATTCCTGCCAGGCCGACAATCCCGGCTGCCCGCAGGTATTCGTCGAGCGTCCCATTGGAACGAAAGTTACTCGCCCGGCGGCTCAACTCGCGGACGACAAAACCCGAGAGTTGCGGCTGGCCGCTTTCGACATCCTGGGCATTCACCCCATAGTTACCGATTTCCGGATACGTCATGGCCACGATCTGGCCACGATAGCTGGGATCGGTAAGGATTTCCTGATACCCGGTCATCGACGTGTTGAAGCAAACTTCTCCGTCGACTTCTCCTTCGGCTCCGAACGATCGGCCCGTGTAGACGGTACCGTCTTCCAGGGCGAGCTTGGCAACGTTTGGCATAGGCGGTGGCTCCGGATCGGCCGAAAAATAACTTCCTGTTTTCTGGCCCCTCACCCTGCCCTCTCCCACAAGGGGAGAGGGGGTTGCGGAGAAGTTATTTTTCGGCCGATCCTCGAATCTTTGCGGCAGCGGTGAACGCGGATTAGTGAAGATGTTGGGCTTGTACCGACGGCTCATCACGCGCCGATCAGCACGCTGGCGGCGGCAGCGAAACAAGGGAACACGACGGCTCGCCTCAAGTCGCACAGTTGCATGTCCCGATAGCTTCTAATGGCTGTGGGTCTCCGGGCAAGCAAGCCATTGGCTGGCTTGATTCCGGACAGCCTTGAGGGGGTCCTTGTCCCGGCGAACAAGGGCCCCCATTTTATTGCGCTCGGGTGCAAACCGATTATAGCCGCTGGTGCCGCGGGCGGACAATTGGCCCGTGCGAGGGTGCCACGAACCGCAGGCTGGCGAAAGCCCCAGGGACTGCAATCCCTGGGCTTGATGCCATCAGGGCGCCGTCGGCGCGGTGGCCGACTTCGGCTCGCTCGCCAGGCAGCGGCCGATCTGCCGCACCGCTTGCCGCAAGCGATTTTCGTTTTCCACGAGCGCCAGGCGCAGATACCCCTCGCCGGCAGGGCCAAAGCCCGTGCCGGGGCTGACGGCCACGTCGCCATCTTTGAGCAGTTTCATGGCCAGGTCGAGCGTCGACATGCGGCGTGCCCAGGCGTCGGGGACTTTGGCCCAGACGAACATCCCGGCCCGCGGCGGCGTGACTTGCCAACCGATGCGCCGCAGTCCTTCGCACAGCACGTCGCGGCGTGATTGGTAGATGGCCGCCTGGGCCTCGACGGCCGCCTCGCCATTGCGCAAAGCCATGATGGCCGCAATCTGGATGGCCTGGAACATGCCGTAGTCGTAGTAGGCCTTGATCGTGCCCAGCGCCCGCACCATGTCGGCATTGCCGGCACAGAAGCCGACACGCCAGCCGGCCATGTTGTAGCCCTTGCTCATAGTGGTGAACTCAACGCCCACGTCGGCCGCTCCCGGCGCCGCCAGAAAACTGGGCGGCTGATAGCCGTCGAAGGCAATGTCGGCATAGGCCAGATCGCTAATCACCATGAAGCCGTAGCGCCGGGCCAGCTTGACCACCTCGACGTAAAAGCCCGGCTCGATGGTCACGGTCGAAGGATTGTGCGGGTAGTTGATGATCAACAGCTTGGGCCGGGGCTGCAAATGCTCGCAGGTGTACGCGATGTTGGCCAGGAACTTGTCGCTGTCGGCCACATCGAGCGTGATCACGTTGCCGGCGGCCAAGGCCACGGCGTAGACATGTACGGGAAAATAAGGCGCGGGCACAATGGCCGTGTCGCCCGGCCCCATCAGCGCCAGGCACAAGTGGCTGAAGCCCTCCTTCGAGCCCAGGCAGGCCACCACCTCGCGCTGCGGATCGAGCCGCACGCCGTACTTGCGGACATACTTGCTGGCCACTTCGCGCCGCAGGTTGGTTATGCCCAGCGACTGGCTGTAGCCGTGATTGCGTGGATCGCGGGCGGCCTCGATCAGCTTTTCGATGATCAGTTCGTGCGGCGGCTCGGCCGGGTTGCCCATGCCCAAGTCGATCACGTCGTCGCCGTCGCGGCGCTTCTGGTAGAGCATGGCATTGATCCGCCCGAACAGGTAGGGCGGCAAGCGCTGCATGCGGGCCGCCAACTCCACCTTAAAAGGCTCGGGGGCGCCGTTGTTCTCGACGGTCGGTTGGTGTGGGCTCATGCTGTGGAACGAAAAATCGAGATCGGTGAGGAACGCCAGGCGGCGCAACCTCTAAGATACCCGGCCGCCGCGCTCGTGGAAACGGCCCGCGGCGGAGCGAGACGACTACGGTGACAGCGCGCCGCAAATGGTGGGCGCAGAGCGCGGGGGCGCAAGTTGCAAAGCTTCCGCGCATCGAGCCAAATTCCGACGAATTCCGCTCTCGTGTGGAGCGTGCCGGCAACGCCGGGCCGGCTACTTCGAGCGGAGCGTGTCGGGAGTGTGCGACTTCGGCACGCGCGAAATGCTCTGGCCGGGCGTCCAGTCGCCGGCTTTTTTGCCCTTGTTGGGCGATTGCGTCGTGCCGGCCAGGAAGTTGTCAATCTGGGCGTTGTCCTGCAGGCGGTTGAACTCCTTATTCATCGCCAACCGGACCTTTTTCTCCATCACGTCTTCGTAGATCATGTCCCGGACCTCGTCAAAACGCACGCCGATCGACTTGGTGACCCCTTCGCTGAGCAGGATCACGTAGCGCTCGCCAACCTGAATGACGCTCGACAACTCGCCGGGCTGCAGCGCAAAGGACTCCTTCTCCAGCAGCGGCTGGCCGCTGTGGGCCTGGATCGGCGGCACCTCGCCCCGCAGCGTGCGGCTGCTGGCCTCGACCGAATACTCCTCGGCCAGATCGCCGAAATACTCGATCGTCGGCCGGTTGCGGGCCATTTCCCAGACTTCCTGGGCCTTGCGCTGCGAACTGAAAATAATCGCCCGCACCTTGGCCCGGGGACCGTAGTTGGCCTCGAAGCCTTTTTTCAGGTCTTCGTCGGTCACCTTGACCTGTCCGGCAACCATTTTTTTCAGTGCCACGGTCGGCCACACGACGTCGTGCCGATAGATGGCCAGCGGCACTTTTTGCTTGTTGGTGATTTCTTTCAGCCAGCCATCGATGTCGGGCGAGCCGTCGGCCTTGGTCTTGCCCATGCTCGTGGCGGTGTGGGCGATCTCGGCGTCGACGTCCGCGTCCGTGACTTCAATCTGCAGGCTCTTGCAAGCCAGTTCGATAATGCGGCGATTGATCATCCCGTCGAGCACCTGTTTGCCGTTGCGCTCGATGCACTCCTCGGCCAACTCCAGAATCGTGATCCGCCGCTCGTTGACCATCGCCGCGATGCCGGGATACTGCTGTCGCTTCTGCGGATCGGCGAAGACATTTTCGACGTGCGACTCGTGCTGCAATTGTTCGAAGACTTCGCCGGCGACCAGCCGCAGTTTTTTGTCGCGGCAGGCCTCGAGCAACACCTTGTGGACCTCTTGCATCGGTACGGCCCGGCCCGGCAGTTGCTTGTCGCACTTGAGAATCACGAACTGATTGTCGACGGCCAGCACGTCCGAGATTTCGCCCTCGTGCAGGGCAAAGGCCACTTCTTCGAGCTTCGGATTGCCCATGTGCCGGCGAATCGGCTGCACCAGCCCCTTGGCGCTGGCGCTGTTCACGTCCTCGGAATACTGCTTGGCCAGGTTGCCGAAATCGCTGGGGTTTTTGGCGGCCAGCTCGTAAATTTTGCGGGCCTGATCCAGCTTGCTGTGGACGATGATCCGCGCCTGCACCATCGGACCGAACTGCGTTTCGTAGGCACGCTGGATCTCTTCGTCGCCGATCTGGATGCGGGCATCGGCCAGCTTGCGCAAGGCAATCGAAGGCCAGATAATGTCGCGCGAATACTGGACCGGGCTGACGTCGCGCTCTTCCTCCAGCATTTTCAACCAGCGGTCGCGCGACAGGTTGAAACGCTCGGCCATGCGATCGATTTCGGCGCCCACCTCTTCGTTGGTGACGGTAATGCCCTTCTGCCGGCAGGCCTCGACGATCAGGTTCTTGTTGATCATGGCGTCGAGGATGTCGGTGCCGTAGTGATCGAGCGACTCGCGCGCCAGGTCGTTGCGCCCGATGCGCTCGCCGTTGACGATGGCCACGACTTGCAGCTTGTGATCTTCCTGCGGGCCGGCGGGAGGCTCGCTGCGGCCGGCCGAGTGCGGGGGCGGATCGCCCGCCGCGGCTGGCGGCGGCTGCCAATTGACGCGCACAGCGGCACAAACGGTCAGTACCGTCAGGCCGAGTACAGTCATGCCGATGCGTTGCTTGCGGCGGCGGCTGGCCGGCGCTGCGACCGAGTCCTTGGTCGTCATGGCGGTCTCTCCTTTTCCCGCTGTCCGCCGGCTATTGGATCCAGCCGGCGCGTGGCGCATGCCTGGCAGCCTGTTAAAGTATTCGGTTCGGGTCTTGCAATGGGTGCCACTGCCGGCTTGTCCAGCAGTGAATCCCACGCCTGGCGGAGCACTGCTGGACAAGCCAGCAGTGGCACCCGAATACTTCAACAGACTGCTAGGAAGGCTGGGGAGTATAAGAAACGGCCGATCGCAGGGTCAAGGCCAGCGGTTCGCGGCAGCTAGCGCCGCTTTCAGTCGAGACTCCGGCTTTGTCGAGCGGCGTGGGTGCCATGCCGCGCGCCGGGCTTTGTCCATAAAGCCTGCTTCCCAAAGCGGTAGGGTGTGTCGAGCCGAAGGCGAGACGCACCACGTCCGGCAATTGGTGCGTCTCGCTACGCTCGACACACCCTACGAAATGCTCCGGCATTGTCGAGCGCCGTGGTGCCATGCCCACGCCGCGTGGGCATGCACGTTGGACGCCCGCCCGCACTGCATGCCCACGAAGCGTTGGCATGGCACCCTACGAAGTGCTC
>DATCFX010000383.1:0-4069 GCA_036509275.1 Pirellulales bacterium
TGCCGGTCGTGGCGATGCTGGTCCGCATGATGCCGCCGCTGCCAATCGAGAGCACATTCGTGGGGCCGCCGATGTCCAGCGATTGGGCCACGGTCGCGGCTCCGTTGAACTGCAACGAGTTCATGGCCTGGATCGCACCGCTCAGTACCGTGGTGGTGGTCGCTGTGGTGGTGTAGTTTGCCGTGGCGACAGGTGCGCCGGCGCCCAGCGTCGTGTAAGCGTTGCTGTTCAGGGCGATCACGCCGCCGTTGGCGAAAGTGGTGTTGGCCGTTTCGGTAACCGAGGCGTTTTGCGAAATCGTGATGCTGTTGAGGCCGTTGATCGCGGTGATGTAGGCGCCGCTGGGAATGGCCCCGCCGCTGACCTGCTGGCCCACGACCATTTGGGCGGTCGTGCCACTGGCAAGCGTCACGGCGTTGCTGTTGAACGTCGTGGCGACGCTCAGCGTCTGGGCCGTGGCGATCGTGGCCCAGTTGTCGCTCAAGGCAGCCGTCGAGCCGGTGGTGGCCCAGCCGGCGAGGATATTGTTGCTGAAGGCCGGCGCTACGCTGTTGACGTTGCTGACGAAAATCTGCGCCGCGCCCGGCAGGCTCGAGCCCAAGCCCGCGCCGGTAAATACCGTGGCGGCGCCGGTCGTGCGAGTCAGGTCGCCGATCGTGAGGTCAGCGCTGTTGTTTGTCGTCGCGGCCGGCGGAGTCACGGTGAACGTGTTCAGGCCGGTAGTGGCGGTCACGCCGGCGCCGAAGGTCAGGCTAGGACTGCCGCTGCTGTTGGCGGCCGTGGTGAGGGTGACCGAGCTGCCGCTGACGATCGTCGCCACCGTATCGCCGGTCGGAATGCCCGAGCCGGACACCACCTCACCCACATACAGCCCCGCCGTGCTGCTCAAGCCGGACACGGTGACGGTGGCGTTCGTGGTGCCGGTCAGCACGTTGACGGCGCCGATCGTCATGGCCGTCGTGGTGTAGCTGGCGCCGGCCATGGTGAACGTGCCGCCGTTCATGTTCAGCGAGGCGGTGGAGCTGATCCGCTGGCTGTTGCTCGACAGGCCGGCGTCGTTGATCGTCAGCGTGGCGCCGTTGACGTTGATATTGGTGCTGGCCAGCGTGCCGCTGTCTTGTAGCGTCAGGCCGCCGCCAATGACGTTGGTCGTGCCGTTGTACGAGTTCGTGCCGGTCAGGATCAGCGTGCTGGTGTTTTCCTTGTAGAAGCTGATCGCGCCGCCGATCGCGCCGCCGAACGTCGCGGCGGTGGCCGAATCCGTGATCAGGTTGGCCGCCAGAGTGCTGGTGATCGTGCCGCCGGTACCACCCACCGTGTCGTCGTTGCTGATCGCGCCCACGGCCTGGTTAGAGCCGTTCAGCCGGAGCGTGCCGCCGTCGTTGACCACCAGGTTGTACACCGTGGGCACCGTGGCGGTGGGCGTGACGAGCAAGGTATTGGCGGCGCCGCTATTCAGCAACAAGGTGCCGCCGTTGACCGTGGTGGCCCCGGCGTAGTATTCGGCATTGTTCAGATTCAGCGTGCCGCCTTGTGCCTTGACCAGGCCGCCCGAGTCGGCCTCGATGTATCCATTGAGATTCAAGACGGCCCCGGCAGTCACCTGGAACTCGAGCTGCACGGTTCCCAGGCCAGCGGTGAGCGCGCCCACGTTGAGCGTGTTGCTGGCGGTGGCCAGAATACCGCCCGTGTTGACCGTCAGCAGATTGAGGACTGCCGCGCTGGTGTAATCCTGCGCCACGGTCTTGCTGCTGACCGTCTGCACGGCCTGGCCGCCGCCGGTCGAGTTGAGGCCGAAGGCGGTATCCAGCGTCAAGCTGTTGATGCTCGTGGCCGCAGCGTACGTCTGCGCGGCGCTGAAGTTGCCGTAGTTGGTCGTCGAGCTCGAAGCCAACGTGCTCGTCATTTCTGACGTGGTCATCGGGCGGAGGAAGCCGCTGACGCTGTCGCGGACGATGAACCCGGTGCCCGTGCCGGTGGACGACAGATCGCCGATCATGTCCGGTCGAATGGCCATCGTCGGTAGGCCGTTGCCGTTAGCGGCGCCGGTGCCCTGCGTGACGCCAGTTATCGCGATGCCAGCCGCGGGCGCGACCAGATTGGCCAAACCCGTTCCCGCCGTGCCACTGACGCCCTGGATCAGCAGGCTGCCGCCGCTGGCGACCGCTTCGGCCGTCAGCGCGGTGGCGGTGACGGTCGTAGTGCCGCCCGAGCCGCCATTGAGCGTGATCGTGCCGCCGCCGTTCTGCACCAGCAGCGTGCTGAACGTTTCGCTGGAGTTGGTCGAAGCCACGTTCGTGCCGTTATAGACCAAGGTGCCACCCTGGAGTGTCAAGGCGTGGCCGTCGAGACGGTTGACGATGTTATTGCTCGTGTTGTCCAGCGTGATGGTGCCGGTGCCATTGACCGTGTCGGTCGCGGAGAACAGGACCGCGCCGTTGCCGCTGAGCGTCAGGCCGCCCTGGTTGACGATCAAAGCGCCCGTGGGGCTGGTCGTGGCCGCGGTCTGGTTGTTGGCGGTCAGCGTCAACGTGCCAGTGCCGATCTTGGTCAGCGCCAGATCCGCCGGGGTCGTAGCGCTGAACAATCCGGAGAACGTGGTACTGGCGTTGTCCGCGCCAGCGGTCAACACGACGGCAGAGGCCGCATTGTTGATGACCAGGCCGGCGCCGGCCAGCGACCCGATTTCCTGATTGCCCGACGACATGTTCAACACCGCGCCGGCCGCCACGCTCACGTCCGCCCCGGGCAGGACCTGGGCTACACCGAATTGCAGAATGCCGCCATTGACGGTGATCGGGCCGCTGAGGTTGTCGCCCACGCCGCCGAACACCAGGACGCCCGGCCCGGCCTTGGTGAGCCCGCCGCTGCCGACGATGCCGCCGCTCAGCGCACCGGTGACCGCCGGGCTGGTGACTGTGATCGTCGGGGTGCGGCTGCCCAGATTCGCCTGGCCGACCAGCGTCACGTTATCGCCCACCAGATCGCCGCCGAACGTGAAGCTGCCATTGACCGTCACGGGGTTCGAGATCGTACGGGCCGTGCCGTCGGTCTGAATCGTGGTGCCGCCGCCTACGATCAGCGTGCCGATGCCCACCGGGCCGGTGCTGGTCGAAATCAGCGGGCTGCCGGCGGTCGCGGGAACAGTGGCGATGCCAAGAATCAGCGTGCCGCCGTTGAGCTGCGTGGAACCGTTGTAGGTGTCGGCCTTGGTCAGTGCCACCGCGCCGGTGCCGGTGAGGATCAGGCCGGCGGGGTTGGCCGTGCCGCCCATCACGTTCTGGATGACGCCCGTGAATTCCAGCGAGTTGGGCGACGAGCCGGAGGTATTGATCGTCACGTTCGAGCCGGCCAGCTCGAGGTTCGAGGCGATCGTCGGCGTGAAGCCCAGGTTGTTGTTCATGGCGGTGATGCTGCTGCCGCTGAGGACCAGCGTGCCGCCGGTCACGGTCGGCACCGCGGCGCCGCCGGTGCCGTTGAACGTGAGGCTGCCCAGCGTGTTGTTGCCGACCAGTGTCAGCGTGCCAAAGCCGTTGATGGTCACGTTGCTGGTCGAGGCGATCTGGCCGGCATTGGTGACCTCGGTGACGTTGCCGCCGGCCATCGTCAGGTTGCCGGGGATCTGCGTGCTACCCAGCGTGCCGCTCAAGGAGAGCGTGCCCTGGTCGACGATCGTGCCGCCGCTGTACAGGTTCGAGTAGTTCAACAGCGAGGGAGAAGCGAACGTCAGCGTGTCGGTGGCGACCTTGGCGCTGGCTGCCACGCCCAGCGTCAGCGTGGTCGCCGAAGCCACGGCCGAAATGTAATCGCCCGACGGAATGCCCGAGCCGCTGACGATCATGCCCGGGTACAGGCCGGCGGTCGTGGCCAGCGTCACCGTGGCGCTGTTGAGGGTTGTCGCGCCGGTGGTCGTTACGGTATTGGTCGTGCCGGCCAACGGCGCGCCGAACGTCAGCATGGCGGTGGTGCCGCTGGCCACGGCGGCCGTCGCTCCCGACAGCGTGACCGTGTTGCCGCTGATGCCGGCAATCACGGTGCCGGGATTGATGCCGAAGCCGTTGACCGATTC
>DATCFX010000384.1:0-14069 GCA_036509275.1 Pirellulales bacterium
GAAGGCACCAACAACAAGATCAAGACCATGAAGCGTCAGGCTTATGGTTTCCGCGACCAGGAATTCCTTAAACTCAAAATCTACGCGATCCACGAGGCCAAGTACGCTTTAGTCGGATGAACCTTTTTTTATTATTCGGACGCGCCGGGGCACATGCTCAAGTTGCCGACCACGTCGATAATCGTGCTGATCGTGCGGAATTTCGCCTATTGGGGCTTGGCAATCTGGCTCGTTGCCGCGCTAGCTCGCCACCGAGGGGCCTCAAATCGTCCGAATAGCCGGTTCCGTGACTCAATAGCGGGAGATGATAAGTCAGGAGCCAAATCGCCATTTGATTCCTGGCAGTGCTTATCCGACTCACCTTATCCGACTGCCAGCAAACAAAAAGCCCAGGGGTTGTGACCCCTGGGCTTTTTGTCGTGTGTTGTGGCCGCGGAGACGAGCGCGGTTAGCGCTTCGAGAACTGCGTGCCGCGTCGGGCACCACGCAGGCCGTACTTCTTGCGCTCTTTCATCCGGCCGTCGCGCGTCAGCAGGTTCTTCTGCCGCAGAATCTCTTCCACGCCCGTGTCGAAAGTCTTGAGCGCGCGGGCGATGCCCAACTTCGCGGCACCCGACTGGCCCGAGATGCCGCCGCCATGGACCTTGATGACCACGTCGACGCTCGATTGGCGGTCCGTGCTGGTCAGCGGCGTCAGCACTTCGTTGCGGTCCTTCTCGTTGACGAAATACTCTTCCAGCGGCCGGCCATTGACCATGATCGTGCCGCCGCCGGCGCGGATCCGCACGCGGGCCACCGAGGTCTTGCGGCGGCCGGTGCCTAGGGAGTCGCCGCCTGCGTGTTTCGGAGTTGCTACGGTTGCCATAACTTTCCTTCGCTAGCCGGTGGCACGGATCCGGCGGTGGCCGCTTTGCGGACCGCTGGGGAACGTGCCACTCGGGAACGGAACTGCCGGGAACGGAAGTTGGTATCGACGCTCGGTTACTTGACGCCCAGTTCCTTGGGCTCGGGCACTTGGGCCTGGTGCGGATGCTCGCCGCCGGCATACACCTTGAGCTTGTTGAGCATCTTGAAGGCCAGTTTGTTCTTGGGCAGCATGCGCCGCACGGCTTCGGTCAGAATCTCCTCGGGATGGCGTGCCAGCCGCTCGGCCGCTTTTTCGCTCCGCAGCCGCGTCCAGCCGGTGTACCAGGTGTATTCCTTTTGCTGCCACTTATTGCCGGTGAAGGCGACCTTTTCGGCGTTGATCACGACGACGAAATCGCCGGTATCAACGTGCGGCGTGTAGGTGGGCCGGTGCTTGCCCATCAGCACCATGGCGATATCCGAGGCCAGCCGGCCCACGACCTTGTCGGTCGCGTCGACCAGCCACCACTTTTGTTCGATTTCGCCGGGCTTGGCCATGAACGTTTTCATTGCAGTCGCTCGCTTCGCTTTCGGTAAGCCAATTTCAGTATCGCAGATGCGAACCGGGTCTGTGGCCGATTACCAGGAGGCTTGCGCCTCCCGCTCGCCGCACGGGACGCCGCTGGGATTTTTTAGTTTTTCGTCGCCGCAAAGCCTTGCACGCCAACCGCCTGCGTCAATGCACAGTCGGTAGCAGCGCCCCAAGCCCGGCGGGGGGAATCGCTAAGTTTAATGCTTTGGTCCCTGTCATTCAAGGCTATGAATTGCCCTTTCACTCGACCGGGGCCGAAGCCCGGCGCAAGCGATCGTGGATGGCGTGCCAGGCGGGCGTGTCGGGCGGCAGGGCGATCACCATGCGATCGATGCCGGCCGCTTCCAACTCGTGCAGGGCGGCATACAGGCCCGAGGCGTATCGCACCGGATCGGCCGGCAGCCAGAGCATGGTAGTCGACGCAGGCCAGCAGCCGGGCCTCGGCTGCCCCACAGCCAGCCAACCGACGCGCAGGCCGCGATCAGTCAATGCATGGACGCGGGGCAGGCCGTCGTCCGCGGTGCAATCCACCGGCACGCGCGGAGCGTAATGACGCAGTTGCATGCCGGGCGACGGAAGCGGTCCGGCCGCAGGCGTCGTACCGGGTGCCGGCCAGTCGATCGTTTCGCCCAGGGCTTGCTGCAACTCGTCGCGCGATACGAGTCCTGGGCGCAGGAGCCGTGCCGGGCTCGAGCGGACATCGATCACGGTCGATTCCAGGCCGCCGGCCGAGGGGCCGGCATCCAGCACCATTTCGATCCGGCCGGCCAACTGCCGCATCACATGATCGGCCGTGGTGGCACTGATCTGTGTGGACCGGTTGGCACTCGGGGCGGCCAGCGGCAGCCCGCTCGTGCGCAGCAACTGCCACGCTACCGGATGCGCCGGCACGCGCAGCGCCACGCTCGATCCGCCGCCGGTGACCATGTCCGGGATGCTCGAAGCACGTTCGACCACCAGGCTCAGCGGTCCCGGCCAGAAGCGCGCGGCCAGCCGCGCGGCCGCGTCGGGCCAGCGCGCCGCCAACCGCCGGGCTTCGCTGACGTCGGCCACGTGGACGATCAGCGGATTGTGTGCCGGGCGGCCCTTGGCTTCGAAAATCCGCGCCACGGCTCGCGCATCCAGCGCATGAGCACCCAGGCCATACACCGTTTCGGTCGGAAAGGCCACGACCCCACCGCCGCGCAACACGGCCGCGGCCCGAGCCAGAATCTCCGGCTGCGGCGAGTCGCAATCGATGGTCAGCCGCTGGGTAAGCATGGGGGAAAATAGAAAACGATGAAGGATGAATGCGGAATGATGAATGAAGGCACACGCGGAAGCAGCGCGTTTTTTCCGTCATTCATCATTCATCATTTATACTTCCGCATTGTTCGTTGACACCCCCGGCACCAGGTGGCGTAAAAATCGATCACGACCGGCGGGTTGCGCCGGCACTCGATCAGATCGCTTTGAAACGAGCCAGCTTGGCCGTCGGTGCGCCAGGGTTTTGAATCCGAGACGGCCATTTTCTGCCACCAGTGAGGGGCCGTCAAAGTGCGAGAGCCGGGAGTCGAACCCGGACGGGTTGCCCCACTGGATCCTAAGTCCAGCGCGTCTGCCAATTCCGCCACTCTCGCAAAGCGCAAGGCGCTCCTCCAGTAAGTTCGACGGCCAAACGTCTTTTGTCAATTGGTGGACGACCGGCCTTGGCCGGGATTCGGCCGTTGGTCGTCTGGCGTCCAGGGGCGCAGACGCCGCAGAACTCGCTTCGGCGCGATGGTTGCGAATGGTCCTTGCCGCAGGTTTTTTAACGTCCGACTGAAGCAGGAGTCAGCAACTAGCGCGAGGGAGGAAGGTTCCGCATGCTAAATGTCCGGCTGGAGGGTTGCGGCTGGTCAAAAGAGCTGGGGCGGCTTCCAGGCTTGCGAATCGAAGGCAACGTGTTGACCAGCTCCCAGCACGGCGAAATTGCCCGCTACGGTCAGGGCTATTGGTTCGCCGAGGGAAATGCCTTTATCAGCGTGGTCATCGAGCAGGGTTGTTTTGTGCGCTTCGAGGGGGGCGAAGAAGGCGAACACAGCGAACCGTTTGGGCCATACCGTCTGGTGCGCAGCTCAGGCGGCTCGATTTGGGTGGCTGATAGCCGCGAACGGCTCTTGGCCAAATGGGAAGAGTCCGACGCCCGGTGGCACTGCTTGCTTGCGACTGTGCGGCCGTGGCCGGTTGCGGCCTTCTCGGCTTCGACTTTTGACCCCTGAAACTGTCCCAAGCGGCGTCTGGCGCGCGTTTTGGTCGATATGACTCAACCTGAGGGGCTTCTCGCTGGCTTTTTTACTGGCGTCTGGTATCTTATAAGCCTGCCTGAATACGATAGCCCGCCTGCCCGATGGACGCTTCTGGCCGATAGTTGGCCGCGTGCCGCGTCACCTGCCGGATCCGTTCGTCATCGAAGCCGAGGGATGTGCGATGCTCAGGATTCTAGGATCAACGCGCAAGCTGTGCGGCGGCGTCACGCGCCGAGATTTGTTGCGCGTGGGCGGCTTGGGAATTGCCGGACTCGCGTTGCCGGATATTTTGCGATTGCAGGCCGCATCGGCCTCCGAAGGCGCGCGTCCTGGCTCGTTCGGCAAGGCTAAGAACGTGATCCTGATCCATCTCTATGGCTCGCCCAGCCAGATGGAGACGTTCGATCCCAAGCCCGACGCCCCGCTGGAAGTGCGTGGCGATTTGAAGTCGATTCCCTCGAGTCTGCCGGGCTGCGACGTGTGCGAGCTGCTGCCCAATGCGGCCAAGGTCATGGACCGCTGCACGGTCATCCGCTCGATGCACCACTTGTTTCCGCTGCACGGCGTGGCGTACGCGCTCACCGGCGTGCCGGCCATCACCGTGCCGATGGAACTGAACCCGCGCGACCCGGCGCATTGGCCCTTCTTCGGCTCGGTTGTCGACTACCTCGAATCGCGCAAGCCCACGACCGAAACGCGCACCGTGCCGTTGAACATGGCCTTACCCTTTCGCTTCAGCAGCCGCCGCGTGGGCGAGGTGCCGCGGGCCGGCCCTTTTGCCGCCTTCCTGGGTGCGGAATACGACCCGGTATGGACCGATTTCGTCGGCGCCGCCACCAAGGGTTTGCGGCGCACGCTGCGCGACCTGGTCTTCGAGGACAATGATCCCTATATGGGCGTCAGTCCCGACAGCTACTTCCAGGTCCCCTCGGCCACCGATTTACAGCCTGAAATCACGCTCGACCGCTTGAATCGTCGACGTTCGCTCATCGATCAACTCGACCAGCAGCGGGCCGATCTGGCCGGCACGGCCAGCGGTAGACAGTTCGACCGCTACCGGGCCATGACCTACGACCTGCTCAAAAGCGACAAGCTGCGCACTTCGCTCGACACGCGCCGCGAGCCGGCGGCCATGCGCGCCTCGTACGGCGATACGCTGTTCGGGCACGCTTGCCTCACAGCACGGCGGCTGGTCGAAGCGGGCAGCAAAGTCGTCACCGTTTTTTGGGACGAATATGGCGTAGCCGGCAGCGCCTGGGACACGCACTTCGACCATTATCCGCGGATGAAAGACGAACTCTGCCCGGGCTTTGACAAAGCCTGGCACGGTCTGATCCTCGATCTGGAACAGCGGGGATTGCTCGACGAGACCCTGGTGGTCTGCACCAGCGAGCACGGCCGCACTCCCAAGCTGAGCATGCGCGTCTCGGGCGGCGGCCGCGACCATTGGTCGCGGGCTTATTCCAGCGTCGTGGCGGGGGCCGGCATCTGCCGTGGCAAAGTTGTGGGCGCTACCGATCGGCAAGGCGGCGACGTCGTCAGCCCGCCGGTCAGCCCGAAAGACTTGCTAGCCACGATGTACCACCTGCTCGGCATCGACCATCATCTCATGGTACACGACGCGCTGGGGCGTCCCCTGCCGCTGGTCGACGGCAAAGTGGTCAACGAGATCCTGGCCTAGCGGCAATAAGCCGACGCTCAGGCCGACATGCCGGTTCCGCCTGGCCAACTCGAGCGGTCGGCTTCGTTCGACAGCGAACTAGGCGCATCGACATTGGTACGGCCGAGCACCGAGATCCCAAATCGTTCGACCAGCTCGCCGCCCAGCCAGCCCCCCACCAAGGCGAATGCCAGTCCGACCAATGAGAGCACAAATGCCAGCGCGTTGGGAGCCGCATTCATCTGTTCGGCCGGCAGCCGGATGATCCAACTGACGGCAAACAGCACGAGAACCACGGCGTTGACGATCGCGTGCCGCGATCCAATATGCCTGGCCCGACTGCCCGCGGGCAGCGCGCTCCAATCCATCAGCCCGAACAGGGCCGCCGCCAGCCCGCCGATCAATCCCACGGTCATGGTCCAAAACGAGATCGTCGACCACAACCAATCACCGGTCGCATAGTGGATCACGTCGAACACCACCGAGGTCGTTAGCAGTCCCAACGGAAAAACCACTAACATCGGATGAACCGCATGACCCAGGATTCGCACGCTGTCTTTCATGGCACAACTCCTGCGAGGGGAGAGCCTCGCTGTTGAACGTTTGCAGACAGCGGAGCAAGAATCATGCCCGCCCGGCGGGAGTTTCGCGGCCGGCTTTAGTAGCCGTCCACGTGGTCCCAGGGAGAGGACCAGAACTCGAGCGCTGGGAAAAGAATCTGCGCCGTCTCCAGTGCCAGACGCGTGGAGGCGAACAGCTTGCCGCTCTCCACAACCTCGGCGGCGGGGACCATGCCGAGCAAGAGCCGAGCCAGCGTCGACTGGTTAGTGCGCAGATAACTGCGGCCGAGTTTGCCCACCCTCAACTGCAAGCCCCGGCGCGAGAGCCGCACGAGCAGCTTGAGCGGCGCGGCATCCAAGCCAATCTCGCATGGCAAGCTCAGTCCGCCACGGGCAGCCCGCTGGAGCAACTCGCCTTCCAACTGCCGCAGCAACAAAGCCGGATCATTGACCCGGGCCAGCAACTGGCGCCCACCGGTGCCGGCCGTCGCGCCGTCGGCAAACAGATGCTGCAAGCGACGCACATGCGGCGAGTGCAGCCGCAAGGCATGGCTATCGCGCTCGATGGATTCGCTGGCGATGCGTGCTAACAAGTGCTCGGCCGCGCCGGGCACGCGCGCGTGGCTGCCGGGGCCGGCAATGGCCGCCGACGCCGCCCCGGGCCCTGCGGGCACTTCCATCAGTTCGAGAATGCGATCGTCGCGAATCACGGCATACGCGGCAACGCGCGGCTGCTGGCCGTCGATCTCGGCTGCGGTCGCCAGCGCGACGTAAATCCGATCGAACAAGCCGGTAGCGATCAGCCAGCGCCAATCGCGCTCGTCGCGCACCAGCGAGCCGGCCGAGCCCGCCGTGTTCAGCGCGTGCAACTCGGTGAGCGCCGGCAGTTCAATTTGCCGCCAGGGTCGAATGTTGAGCGCGCAACTCTCGGAATGCACGCCGCGCATGGCCAGCCGCGAGAGCAAGCTTCGGGTGCTGGTCTGCACCGCCGACGAACCCGGGCATTCGGTCCAGCCAAATGCCTCGTAACGGCCCGCATCGCGCGTGGCGAGCAACGACAACGGCACTTTGCGCTGTGTGAGCACGCGAATCGCGGCCCGCACCAACGCCGCGTCGTAGCTTGGACCTGGCGGCTCGGGCAAGGCGACCAACTGCGAGAGCACGCCCAGCGGTATTTGTGCCGCGCCCAGCAACATCGAGCGCGGTTGCAGATGGACGTGAGCCAGCACGCTGCCGCCGCGATCGACCAGCAGACGCTGCGCCGGCTGATAGTCGGGATGTTCGAGCGACGCGGCCAGCCAATCGCGGCCCGCGGCCGGGCCGACGGACGAGAGCAACTCCTCGATTGCCGCGTGATCGGCCACCGTCGCGCAGCGCAGCCGCACGGGTTGCACGCCGGCGGCTGCCGCCGTTCGAGAACGCTTGCGCGTCGGGACCGTGCCCGTGGCGGAATTGGCCGTGGAGGAAACGCCTGCGGAGGGGCTGGCCGGGGAAGCAATGGCCGCAGGTCGCCCGGCAGTTAAGGCCGATTGCGAGACGGCCGAAGCGGCCGCTTGGGCCGCTGCCCTGCTTAAAGCTCGACGTTGGCGGCGGGCGGCGGGACTGTCGGCGGCCGCGCTCATGGCTCGCCCCTGGACGACACTCAGCCGAGCCGCCGCGGAAATAGCTGCGCCCATCAGCCTTGAATCCCTTCAGCTAAATAGGTCCCACGCCTGTGGCCCGCCACACCGCAATATTAATCGGCGGCAGGCCGCGCGAGCGGCGATGGCATATTTAGATACGCTCGCTCCATCAGCGCGATACAGATTACGGCAGCGCCGGGCGAAATGCCAGCAAAAAGTCCCGCAAAGTTTTTTCCGGGTATAGGCAAAACGCAAATTCGCGGCTCGACCACACCGCTTCGGCCCGCAATTGCTCGGCAATCGACCGGCGCTCGGCCAGCAACTGATCGCGCCGCATTTGCACCAGCGGCTGCAGGGCTTCGTTGGCCGCGCGAATCTCGCGTGCCCGGCGGCGCGCGTTGTCGCGCGAAGGCTCGGTGCGAATCCATTGCTGCTTGTGCGCCTGCCAATGGCGTGCGGTTTCAAGCTCGGCACCGCGCTCGGCACGATCGAAGTCCAAGCTGCGCTCCGGATGAAATGTCAGCTCGCGCAGCATCTGGTCGACTCGCCGCCCGTCGGACGCCGTAATGTTGGCGTGTGCCACCGGCAGTTGCAGCGTGCCCGATAGCACCAGGTATGCCGGCGGCTCGAACCCGAACAGCCGCCCGATCAGCCGGTCGGTCAGTTCGTCGTATTTGCCGCCGCCGATGCCGTGCAGGAACAAATTCCCCAGAAACAACCGCGCGAACATCGTAGTCAGCAGCGCCCGCGTTCGCAGCCGGACGCCGCGGCCGGGCAACTCGGCCAGCGCGGCCGCCGTGCGCGAGACATCCCCCTCCACAAACGGCAGCCGTGCCTGAAAATCGGCGCGATCGCTCAACAGCAGTTCGCCGCCCAGGCGCCGCACAAAGATCCGCCGGCGATGCGACCGGCCGGTGTCCCACAACCACAGCGGTGTTTCCAGCCAGCCGTCGTCGCGGGCCAGGTCGGCTGCCGGATGATGGGCACTGCGAATGCGATACTCGCGCCGATATTCAGCCAGCGAATCGTTGTACACGCTCCACACGCGCGGCATGTTCGCCAGCACATAGCCCGCGAACCAATGAAACGGCTCGAGCTGGCACACCTGGCTCTGCGGGAACTCCAGCGTGTTCAGCCCCCAATCGCCTTCGAGCTGATGCCGGGCCTGCGACAAGCACGCGCCCAGGTTGTTCGTTTCGCGGCTGCGGGCTGCGACCAGCGGCCAGAACTCGCGCACCAGCGGATCATGCACGACCGGAGCAAGAAACTCGGTCACGCGGCGGCCGAAGCTGTCAAACGCCGCGCGATCCAGGATCGGCCGCTCTTCGAACGGGATCGCCTCGCCCGATGCGTCGTAGGCAATCGACTGCACCGTGGGCGAAGCCAACGATCCGCCCGGCACGCGGATGCTGGCCGACTTGATCGTGTCGCTGTCGATCACCAGGTTGACGGCCGCCGCCTGGTGCGCCGCGGCGAGTTGCCCGAGCACGAAATTCTTCAACCACACGCCCGGGTGAAATAGTTGCGGCTGATGCCCGGCCAGCAGCACGCGATCGGACGCCGGCGCGGGGCCCACGTCGCGATAGGTCGAGGTGTAGCGGAGGGCGCCCTCGACGAGCGCGTGGCGCGCCGCGGCGGCCAGTTGCCCCAGCGGCCGCCCGCCCACGTCGAACGAGCAGCGCCCCTGGCAGGCGGTGTTGGCTTCCAACAGCGATGCGACCTGCTCCAGCGGCGGATCGATCAGTACGGCGCCGTCGGCCGTCGGCGCGCGCACGTGTCGCGACGCGGACGAGCCGGCCCCCGAATGCCATGCCGATGCGACGGCACAGCCACCTTCGCTCGCGTGTTCCCCGTCGGTCATGCCGGCCCCGTGGTGTGGTCAGTCCAGCCGCCTGGCGGTGTTTTTCCGCAGAGCGAAGCCTCGCGATCGCCGCCCGGCGGGCGCGTGCGGGCCGCAGCGCGATCCAGCACTTCGCGATAGTATCGCAACCGCGTCTCGGCATTGTCCAGCGATCCGCCGAACGAGCGCTCTTCTTCGAGATAAATCAGCGGCACCGGCAGCTCGCGAATCCGCAGGCCGGCCTGCACGGCCTGCACCCAAAACTCCAGCGGCATGGCATAGCCCGCCTCGTGCAGCTGGATGGGACCCAGCGCCGCGACGCGGTAGGCCTTGAAGCCGCAAAAGGCATCGGTCAGCGACAGGCCGAGCCGGCGGTTGATTTCGGCCGTTAGCAGTTCATTGATCCGGCGACGATCGGCCGGCGGCTGGCTGTCTTCCGGATATTGCTGGAGATAGCGGCTGCCGGAAACGACGTCCCAGCCGTCGCAGGCCGCGACGAACTCCGGAATACGCTTGGGCTCGTGCTGGCCGTCGCAATCAATCGTTACGAGCAGGTCGTACTGGTTGGCCAAGGCAAAATCGAAGGCCGAACTCAGCCCCGCCCCGTAGCCGCGGTTGCGCGGGTGTCGCACCACGTGAACGTCCGGCCGCTGGGCCAGCAGTTGGCTCGTGCCGTCCGTCGAGCCGTCGTCGACCACCAGGATCTCCTGGCTGTACTTGCGCACTTCGTCGAGCACGGCCGTAACATGCCGGGCTTCGTTATACACGGGCAGCGCCGTCAGAAATCGCGGAGGCATCTGCCAACTCCGGGGGGCACCGCAGCAATTCAGTAAGATCGCATCCGTCAAAAAAACAAATGACCGGAGAGCGTGCGGTTGTGGAGGCGGGACGGTTCCCCCGGTCACCAAGCTATTTTAGATGGGCCGGGTGCCAAGTCAACGCGGTCGGCGGCCGGCCAAAATGCTCGCTGCCCGGCCGGATCCTGCCGCAGACGACATGCTCAGCACCAGCGGAGCGGGTCGCGCTCGGCGCGGCTGGCCCAAACATCAAGATCGCTAAACTCTTTTGCCAGCACTTCGGCCAAACGCTCGACGGCGAAGCGCTCCGTGGCGTAGTGGCCTGCCAGCACCAGCGCGCAGCCGGCCGCTTCGGCCGCGAGGCAGGTGTGAAAACTCGTTTCGCCGGTGACCAGGCATTGGCAGCCGGCAGCCAGGGCCGATTCCAAAAACTCGCCGCCGCTGCCGCAGGCCACCGCCACGCGCTCGATCGCGCCCGTCGGCCGCCCGACCAACTGTACCTGCTCGATCCGCAAGAACTGTTTCACACTCAGCGCCAGCGACTCCAAATCCAGCCGTGTGGCCAGCCGGCCATGACGCCCCGCGCCTAGGGCAGCCTGGCCCTCGCTGCCGGGCTTGGTGACCAGCGGCGCGATCTCGATCAGCCCCAGGCCCTCGGCCAATTGCTGATTGATGCCGTTGGCCGCTGAATCGAACGCGGTGTGCGGGCTGTAGATCGCGGTGCCCGCTCCGGCGAGTTGCCAGAGCAGGCGGCCGACGTCGTCGTCGGTGGTGATGCGTTTGAGCGCGCGAAACGGCAGCGGATGATGGCTGACGATCAACTCTGCCCGGCGCTGGCGCGCTTCGGCCACTACGTCCGGCGTGATCGTCAGGCAGGTCATCACGCGCTGGGCCGGCTGCTGGCGATCGCCGGCCAGCAGGCCCACGTTGTCCCACTCCTCGGCCAGCGCCGCCGGCGCGAACCGCTGGAGAAAAGCGGCAATGTCGGCAATCGTGGTCATGCAAAGATCGTTTTCATTTCGCAATTTCCAGCGCCCATTAGCCGCGGCACTTGTGCCGCGCCGCTATACGCTGGGCATCTCGGCGCCCAACTGATCGGCACAGGCCGCGGCGACGCGATCGCGCAGCTCGTCGGCCTGGGCGCCGGTGAGCGTGCCTTGCGGATCCCGCAGCAAGAAGCTGAATAGCACGCGCTTTTTGCCGGGCGGCACCCGTTGGGGATCGCGATACGTATCGCGGTAATCGAGCCGCTCGAGCAGTCCGCCGGCTTCGGTCCGCACCACGCGCTCGAGCGCCGACCAGGCCACGCCGGCGTCGAATTGCAGGTTCAAGTCGCGGCTGATGGCCGGGTACACGCTCAGCGGTTCGTAACGCGGCACGCGCACGGCGAACTTGATCAAGAGGTCCATGCGCAGCTCGGCCACGGTGGCGTGCTCGCGCAGCTCGAACGTCTTCATGCCTCCGGCGCTCAGTTGGCCCAGGTAGCCCAGGACTTCGCCGGCCAGCAGCAGCCGGGCGCTGCGGCCGCGCTGGAGCAGATCGAACTCGACCGGCTGGGCCTCGACGCGCTCCGGGCACTTGAGCGAGGAAATCAGCGCTTCGACCACGCCTTTGACGTGCAGAAAATCACCGCCGCTGGCCAGCGCGAGCATTAGCGGCTCGTCGGGCAGGCTGCCGCTGCGGGGCAAGTAGACCCGGGCCGTTTCGAACAACTCGATCACCGGGTTGGCCAGCGTTTCGTTGGTGCGCCGCGCGCCCAGCAGGCTCGGCACCAAACTCCGCCGCAAGCGGTCGGCGCGGCGCAGCACGGGCATCGATGCCACCAGCGGCGGCGCATCGGTCCAGGGGCTGAACGCCGCGGACCAGTCTTCCTCGACCACGCTCACCGTTAGGGCCTCGTCGAAACCGGCCGCCGTGAGCACCTGCCGCACTTCGGCCAGGACCCAATCTTCGATGCTGCGGGCACTGGTGGCCATCGGCACGCTAACGTCCTCGGGAATGGCATCGTAGCCGTGAATCCGCGCGACTTCTTCGATCAGGTCGATCTCACGCGTCAGGTCGGCCCGCCAACTGGGCGGCACGACTTCGACCGCGCCGCCATCGGCAGCCTGGCCGGCCGGCGAGCTGCCGCGATAGTCGACGCGGGCCGGAAAGACGACCGAGCGCTCGGTGTTGCCCAGCGCTTGCAAGATTCGGCAGACTTCGGCCGGGTCGATTTCAATGCCCAGGATTCGCCGCAACTGGTCGAACCGCAGCACCACCGGCGCGCGCGGCGCCGGCTGCCGGCCCACGTCGACCGAACCGGCCGCGACGTGTACCTGCTCGTGGCCGCCGGCCAGTTCCTGGATCCATTGGGCCGCGCGGCGGCTGGCCCAATCCACGCCCTCGGGATCGACGCCGCGCTCGAAGCGGTAGGACGAATCGCTGTGCAGGTTGAGCCGCCGGGCCGTGGCCCGCACCGAGGCGGGATCGAACTGCGCGGCTTCGAGCAGAATCTCGGTCGTCGCGGCCGACACTTCGCTGGCGGCCCCGCCCATCACGCCGCCCACGGCCACCGGGCTCTGCTCGTCGGCAATGACGCACATGCCCGGGGACAGCTCGTAGGTTTTGTGGTCGATGGCCTCGAGGCGTTCGCCCGTTCGGGCTTCGCGCACGAGAATCTGCCGGCCGGTCAGCTTCGTCAAATCGAAGACGTGCAGCGGCTGGCCGCACTCCATCAACACGTAGTTGGTAACGTCCACCACGTTATTGATCGAGCTGATGCCCAGCGTACGCAAGCGGCCCACCAGCCAATCCGGACTGGGGCCGATCCGCACGCCGCGGATCACCCGGGCAATGTACCGCGGACACAGCTCGGGGCACTCGATAGCCACTCGCGTCAACTCGGCGGCCGCAGGTTGCGACTCCCGCGGCGCGGCCGGTGGCAGTCGTAGCGGATGGCCGCAGAGCACGGCCGCCTCGCGCGCGACGCCAAGATGCCCCAGGCAGTCGGGCCGATTGCTCGTGACTTCCAGGTCGATCGCCAGGTCGTCGTCGACTGTCTTTGTCGATTCGTGGTTCAGTCCGGCCATCATCAGCCGCCGGGCCAACTCCTCCGGCTCGATATCGAGCACGACGTAGTCTTTGAGCCAATTCCACGAAACGATCACGGCGAGGACTCGGAAAAGTGATGAGTGCAGAGTGATGAATGATGAATGGGGGAGGGCATAACGGCGTCCGGCGTACTGGCGATGGAGAGCTTTAAAATTGTTCGAGGAAGCGGACGTCGTTTTTGTAGAACTCGCGGATGTCGGTCACCTGGTGGCGGCGGGCGCAGACGCGCTCGACACCCAGGCCGAAGGCGAACCCGGACACCTGGTCCGGATCGTAACCGACGGCCCGCAGTACGTTGGGATCGACCATGCCGGCACCGCCCATCTCGATCCAGGCGTCGTTCCAGCTCATGTCCACTTCCACGCTGGGCTCGGTGAACGGAAAGAACGAGGGCCGAAAGCGGATGTGGACGTCGCCGCCAAAATAACTGCGGGCAAACAGCCGCAGCACGCTCTTGAGGTCGGCCATCGTCACGTGCCGATCGATGAGCAAGCCCTCGATCTGGTGGAACATCGGATAATGCGTGGCATCGGCCGTGTCGGGGCGATAGACTCGCCCCAGCGAAATGATGCGCACCGGCGGCTCGGCGTGCTCCATCACGCGAATCTGCACCGTGCTCGTCTGGCTGCGCAGCAACAGCGGCCGGTCGCCGCCCTGACTGCCAGACGGGCCCTTTCCGCCGGGCGAATTACCCGCCGCAGGCTCGTGGCGCGCGGCCGTGGCCAGGAAAAAATTTTCCAGCGGGTCGCGGGCCGGGTGCGACTGCGGAATGTTCAAGGCCTCGAAGTTGTG
>DATCFX010000385.1:0-2343 GCA_036509275.1 Pirellulales bacterium
CGCTATCGCACGGTCGACGGGTATTCCATCTTCGGCGGCCGGGCCGATCTCAAGTTCGTCAACGGCCAGACCAATCGCGAAGTGATGAAGCGCGAGATGGAAGTCCTGGACGTGATGACGGCCAACCGCGACCGGCGGATTTGGGCTTTGGCCCGCGGCGGCGACCTCAAGGTGGACGACGGCAACACGCCGCCGTTCATCCCGGTCATCACCAACAAGCCCGGCAACGGCCCCAATGGCGAGCACCTGTTCCTGGGCGGCGAGGCGGCCATTGCCCAGATGACGGTGGCCAAGGGCATGCAAGTCAATCTGTTTGCCAGCGAAGAGCAATTCCCCGACCTGGCCAAGCCGGTGCAGATGACGTTCGATCCGCAAGGCCGACTGTGGGTAGCCGTGATGCCTTCGTATCCGCACTGGAAGCCCAAGGAAGTGATGAACGACAAGGTGCTGATCCTCGAAGACGTGGACCACGACGGCCGCGCCGACAAATGCACCGTGTTTGCCGACAAGCTGCACGTGCCCACCGGGCTGGAGCTGTTCAACGGCGGCGTGCTGGTGGGCCAGCAGCCGGACTTGATGTTCCTCAAAGACACGGATGGCGACGGCGTGGCCGATTATCGCGAGCGGTTCCTGCACGGCATGGACTCGGCCGACACGCACCACGCGCTCAACAGCTTTACGCTCGACCCGGGCGGCGCGCTGTACTTCCAGGAAGGCACGTTCCATCACACGCAGGTCGAAACGCCCTGGGCCCGGGCGACGCGTTCGGCCAATGCCGCCAGCTACCGCTACGAGCCGCGGACGCAAAAGTTTGAGGTCTACGTCCCCTATGGCTTTGCTAATCCCCACGGCCACGTGTTCGACCATTGGGGCCAGGACTTCATCACCGACGGCACGGGCAACGTGAACTACTTCGCCACGGGCTTTTCCGGGCATCTCGAATTCCCCGACAAGCACCCGCGGATGGAGGCTTTTTATAAGCAACGCTCGCGGCCTTGCCCGGGCACGGAGATTATCTCCAGCCGCCATTTCCCGCCCGAGAACCAGGGCAACTACCTGGATGCCAACGTGATCGGCTTCCAGGGCATCTTTCAGTACAAGTTGCACGACGAAGGCTCGGGCTTCGGGGCCGACGAAGTCGAGCCGATCGTGTTTTCGTCCGATCCGAATTTCCGCCCGGCCGACATGGAAATGGGCCCCGACGGGGCGTTGTATTTCCTGGATTGGCAAAACCCGATCATCGGCCACATGCAGCACAACCTGCGCGATCCCAGCCGCGATCGCATCCACGGCCGCGTGTACCGCGTGACGTGCATCGACCGGCCGCTGCTCAAGCGTGCGAAGATCGCCGGCGAGCCGATCGAGAAGCTGCTGGCACTGCTCAAAGAGCCGGAAGACCGCGTGCGCTACCGCGTCAAGATCGAACTGGGCGCCCGCGACAGCCGGCAGGTCGTCGCCGCCGCCAAGAAATGGGCCGCGGCGCTCGATCCGCGGGATCCCAACTTCGCGCATCATCAGCTCGAAGCCTTGTGGATCCACCAATATCACAACGTGGTCGACGTTGCGCTGCTGGAACGCGTGCTGCGCTCGCCCGACTTTCACGCCCGGGCCGCGGCCACGCGCGTGCTCTGCTACTGGCGCGACCGGGTGCCGGGCGCCTTGGATCTACTCAAGCAGCAAGCGGCCGACGAGCATCCGCGCGTGCGGCTCGAGGCGACCCGGGCCGCCAGCTTTTTCCGCGTGCCCGAGGCGATTGATGTTCCGCTGATGGCCACCGAGCGGTCCACCGACTATTACCTCGATTACGTGCGCACCGAAACCATGCGGGCGCTCGAACCGTATTGGAAGCCGGCCTTGGCCGCCGGCGTGACGATCCCGGTCACGAGCGAAGCCGCCACGCGATTTATTCTGCAAGAAACACCGCTGGAAAAACTGCTGGCCTTGCCGCGCGGCCGGGCCGTGTACGAGGAACTGCTGTCGCGGCCTCACGTGAGCGAAAACGTGCGGCGCGAAGCCGTGGCGGCGCTGGCTCGCAAGCAGGGCGTGAGCGAGGCCCGCGTGCTGATCGACACGATCCGCTCGACGGATGAAAAGAGCGTGGGCCAGGACGAGTCCGTGCTGTTCGACCTGGTGCGGCTGTTGCACGGCCGCAATGCCCGCGAGCTTTCGGCCGTGCGCAGCGATCTCGAGCAACTGGCTACCAAGGCCAAAACGCCGCTCATCCGACAGGTGGGTTTTGTGGCGCTGGTGGGCGTGGACAATTCCGTCGGGCCAGCCTGGCAACTGGCGGCCCGCAGCGTGCCCACGCTGGTAGACCTGGTGAGCGCCATGCCGCTGGTGCCC
>DATCFX010000386.1:0-1050 GCA_036509275.1 Pirellulales bacterium
CGCGGCGAAGCGCACCGCTTCGGTGCAATCGTCCAGGGCCGCCAGCAAGGCATCTTGCACGTCGGGATAGCAGCCGCCGCAGCCGATGGTGCCCAGGTAATTGATCGCTTTGACCTTTTGCGGCGCCGCGTCCTCGTCGGCCTTGGCCCCCGCGGCCGCGCTGACGGCCGGGTTGCTTGACTGCAAATTGGCCGGATCGGTAATTGCCAACAGCGCCGGCTTGGCTTCCAGGCCAGGGAACAGGGTGCCCAATCGGTTCTGGATGCAACTGACGATCGAGCACACCCCCTTGGCCGCACCTGGCACGCCCAGGAATTGCCAGATGGTGCAAGGCGGCGACGCGGGCGCGGCGGCCGGCTGCACGGCAACGATGGTCGTGGCGCCCGCCGTGGCCGACGTGGGCGCTGCCGCCGCCGGCGTAGCGCCTGCTCCGGCACCCGCACCCGCCGTTGCGCAGCCCGACGCGCCGACCAGCGCTAGCAGCAGCAACCAGCGAGAGAAAACCATGCTCGATGCTCCCTGCCGACTCGCAGTCCTCGGCCATCTGTCTCCCACTTGCCAATGCACAAAGCAAGGCGGGGACTTAGGCAAACTAGCGATCCGGTGCCGAGAATTCGGCGCGTGAATATGTCACGCTACCTATCGGCCTCGCCAGCGGATGAGCTTAAGAATCTGGGAAAGAACCAGCGACTTTTCCGGCGAAGCCAGCTAGCAAGCAATCGGAAGTTGGTGCCAGCGGGCGGCGGTCCTAGGACGTTTGGGCAAATGCCTCGCTTTCCACGGTAAGATGTGCGTACGATAATGGATTAGGAAAAATCACAATCCTCGGGGAGCGACGCAGATGGCAAAAAAGAAGCAGCAGGCCGCGAAAGCACAGCCAGTCCATTCCACCACGCTCGAACTGCCGGCATTCGAGCTGGGCCGCTCGCAGTGCCGTTTCATCTTCCGCAAAGGCGGCAAGCTGGCCGGCCGGTTGCAGATCACCGGCGAGCACGTTTATTTCTACGATGCCGCCACTCGGAAAATGAAGTATTGGACGAACCCCGATTT
>DATCFX010000387.1:0-25364 GCA_036509275.1 Pirellulales bacterium
GCCATTAATCACCCGCAACTACGCTGACCGCCCCATGCAAGCACACGAAACGAACGAGCACCGGCTGGCCGACCAGCGCGCGTGCCAGGAACCCTCGCTGACCACCGATCAACTGCGGCAAAAGCTGGCCGCGGCAGAGCGCGCCCGAGACGCCGCCGAACGCGCCAACCGCGCGAAAAGCGAATCGCTGGCCGGCATGAGCCACGAGCTGCGCACGCCGCTGAACGCCATCATCGGCTTCTCCGACGTGCTCAAAGAGCAGATCTTCGGCCCGCTGAACGAGAGCCAGCTCCAGTACGTCACGGACATTCTCGAAGGCGGCCAGCAGTTGCTGTCGCTGCTGAACGACATTCTGGATCTGGCCAAGATCGAATCCGGCATGTTGGACGTGGAATGGCACGAAACGGACGTGGCTGAGATCGTCGCTCGGGCCTTGCAGTTGGTGCAGGAGCGCGCGATGCGGGCGGAAGTGAAGCTCAGCAGCGAGATTTCGGACGCCAACCCGGTCGTCAACGGTGACGGCCGGCGGCTGCGGCAGTTGCTATTGAACCTGCTGGCCATTGCGCTGAAAGCGGCGCCCCCCGGCGGCACGGTCGCCGTGCGGCTTGGCCGGGCGGCGGACGGCGTGCAGCTCAGCGTCGCGGACTCCGGCGCGGCCTTCGCCGCAGCCGAGCAGGCGCCGCTGCCGGATGCCCCGAATGCGACGGATTTGCAACGCGCCAAAGACGAGCCCGCGCACTGCCTGGGGCTGGCGTTGGTCGGCCAAATCGCACAACTGCACCGCGGCCGGGTCTGGGCCAAAAGCCACGCCGGCGGCGGAAGCGAATTTTTTGTCTGGCTGCCGGTTCATCCCGACGCCACGCCGACCGATGGGGCCCAGCCAGGCTCGACGTCGGTGCCGCTGACAGCCGCAGTCGCGGATGTTTGGATGCCGGCGATTGAGAACTCCATCCGTTAACCCTCAACCACCTCGCGGGCCGTTGCCCGCCCAGGTCTCCCATGAGCGCCACCCTAGCACACTGTATTCACCGAACTGGCCGGACCGTGTTCGCCGTTGCCGCCGGCGGGCTGTGGCTGGCGGTAGTGTTGCTCGGCTTTTACCGGATCACGGCCTACGAGCTGCGGCGGAGTCCGGCGGTCGGCGCACCCAGGATGTGGCCGGCCGAGAGCCGCCTGCCGCACTCGCCCTCGCATTCGACGCTGCTGGTTTTTTTGCACCCCCGCTGTCCGTGCAGCCGGGCCACGCTGGATGAGCTTGGCCGTGTTCTGCACGGGCATCGCGACGTCCAGGCGACGGCCGTATTCGTCAGGCCCGATGGCTTGCCCGAGGCGTGGGAACAGTCGGAGCTGTGGCACACTGCCAGCCAAATCCCGGGTTTGGAAAAGCGCGTGGATGCGGGCGGGGAAGAGGCGCGACGGTTTGACGTAACCGCCTCGGGGCAGACGCTGATTTATGGCCCCGATGGGCGTTTGGCGTTCGAGGGAGGGCTGACCGCCACGCGCGGCCATTACGGCAGAAATTCGGCGAGCGATGCCGCGCTGGACGTGTTGAAAGCCGCGCCGGCGTCGCCCTTGGAGTTTCCCACGTACGGTTGCCCCTTGCTCGATGAACCGCAATCCTGTTGCAAGGTAAAGAAGCCATGAGTTTCGTGTTGCGAGCCCTGGCGCCGGTCGTCTCGAACGATCAGCGCACCAACCAATTGTTTCGTGAGCAGCACCAACTGGTGCTGCGGCGCACCGATCGGCTTTTCGCCGGGCTGATGTTGTTTCAATGGTTCGCGGCGATCGCCGTGGCCGTGTGGATTTCGCCGCTGGCATGGTCCGGACGCTCGGTCCGGCTACACGAACACGTCTACGCCGCCGTCTTGCTGGGGCTGGCCATCATCAGCCTGCCGATCGTCCTGGCTATGCTTAAGCCCGGCCGATCGATGACTCGGCATTCGATTGCACTATCGCAAGCCCTGATTGCGGCCTTGCTGATTCATCTGACCGGCGGCCGCATCGAAACGCATTTTCACATCTTCGGCTCGCTCGCCCTGTTGGCCTTTTATCGCGATTGGCGCGTGCTGGTCACGGCGTCGGCCGTGGTGGCTGCCGATCATTTCGTGCGCGGGCTGTTTTGGCCCGAGTCGGTATACGGCACGCCGCTGGTTTCGACGTGGAGATTTGCCGAGCACGCGGGCTGGGTGGTCGTGGAAGACATCTTCCTGATCATCGCTTGCCAACAAGGGCTGCGCGAGATGCTGGAAGTAGCCCAGCGGCAGGCCAACTTGGAAGTCACGAATCAGCACCTGTCGGGCGCCAACGAGCAGTTGCGATTCGAAATCGACCAGCACCAACGCACGCAGCAGGAGTTGCTCATCGCCCGCGACACGGCCGAAGCAGCCAACCGGGCCAAGAGCGAATTCCTGGCCAACATGAGCCACGAGCTGCGCACGCCGCTGAACGCGATCATCGGCTTCTCGGATGTGCTGTCGGAACAGGTCTTTGGCCCGCTCAACGAAAATCAGCAGCAGTACGTGATCGACGTGCTCGAAAGCGGGCAGCACCTGCTCTCGCTGGTCAACGATATTCTCGACCTGGCCAAGGTCGAGTCGGGAGCGATGGAAGTCGAATGGAACGTGGTGCAACTGCCCGGCCTGATCGAGCGTACGCTGCAAATGTTCCGCGAGCGGGCCATGCGTCATGGCGTGCGGTTGCAGGCCGAGATGCCGCCCGATCTGAGTGCGGTGGTCGTGGACGAGCGGCGGTTGAAGCAGTTGCTGTACAACTTCCTGTCCAACGCCTTGAAATTCACGCCGGAGGGGGGCGAAATCCACATCCGCGCCCGCGCGACCGGCGAACATCTGACCTTAAGCGTCGCCGATACGGGCGTGGGGATCGCGCCCGCGGAACAAAAGCGGATCTTCGACACCTTCTACCAGGTGGATTCCTCCTTGACCAAAAGCCAGCAGGGCACCGGACTGGGCCTCACGCTGGTGCGAAAGATTGCCGAACTGCACGAAGGGCGCGTGTGGGTCGAGAGCGAGCCGGGATGCGGCAGCGAGTTTTTCTTCGAGTGGCCGCGACGCGAGGTCGACGACCGCGAAAACCTGGGGATTGCTGTTGCGAGTGTCGGTCGTCGTTGAACAATCGAAATTGAATTCGCCAGCGCGGCGGCCAGCACTGGCAGCCAAGCGCATGCGAAAATCCGAGGTTCAGAACGTGTCCATGCCATCCAACCCAGCGACTCACCCACCTGCGTCCGGCGCGGGACCGCGACCGGCGCGCGTGTTGGTGGTCGAAGACAATCCGACCAACGCCCGGCTTGCCAGCCATATGCTGCAAGCCGGCGGATACGAGGTGTTGCTCGCCGGGGACGGTTACGAGGGACTGGAAGTGGCCCAACGCTTGCTGCCGGACATGATCTTGACCGATTTACAAATGCCGGGCCTCGATGGGCTGGGCCTGGCGCGGCTGCTGAAACAAACCCCCGAGACTGCCGGAATACCGATCGTGGCACTGACCGCGCACGCGATGACCGACCATCGCGACCGGGCCCTGGAGGCCGGGTGCGTGGCGTTTATTTCCAAACCCATTCGCCTTCAAAGTTTTTTGTCCGAGGTATCGCATGTCCTCAAGCATCACACTGTTGGGCGGTAAGCCTCTCGGCTTCGAGCCGGGACCGACTGCCACGATTCTGCCGCTGCCACCGGCCGAGGCCGCCGCGCTAGCCGGCGGCAAATCCGCGGCCACGGGTGCCCAGCTGTTGGTGGTCGAGGACGATCCGCGCAGCGGCCGGCTGTTTCAGGCCAACCTGGTCGCCGCGGGTTACCGCGTGACGTTGGCCCCCACGGCGGCCGCGGCCCAAGCCGAAGCCGCTGCGCACGTTCCGGATCTGATCCTCTGCGATATTTGCCTGCCCGACCAGGACGGCATCTCGCTGACCCGCTTCTTTCGCCAGCAGCCGAATCTGGCCGGCGTGCCCATCGTGCTGGTCACCTCGCTGGACGACCGCAAGGTGCTGGCCCGCGGATTGGAAGCCGGGGCCGACGATTTTCTGACCAAACCGGTCAATACGATCGAACTGCGGTCGCGCGTGCGGTCGCTGCTGCGCAACAAGCTGCTGACCGACGAACTTCAGGCCCGCGAGCAGGCGGCGCTGCCGTTTGCCAGTCCGCCCTCCGCTGCCGGGCCGCTGGCCGCCGCGGCCGTCGTCGACGAGACGGCCGAAGACCTGGTGCCGGCCGCGCCGTTTGCCGGCTGTTCGATCCTGCTGGTCGACGACAACGAGCAGGAGCGCCGCTTGCTCGAAGCATATCTGGCCGTCTTCGGGTGCCGCATCCAAACCGCGGCCGACGCAGCCGGCGGCCTGGCCTCGCTCAAACTCAATCCGCCGGACCTGGTGGTGCTCGACCTGCTATTGCCCGACGCCTCGGGCTTTTCGGTGATCGAGCAGATGAAGGCCAACCCGGCGCTGGCGCAGGTTCCCGTGCTGGTGGTCAGCGGCATGGCCGAGGTGCAAGACCGGGTGCGGGCGTTGGAATTGGGCGCCGACGATTTCATCGTCAAGAATTTCGAGCGGCTGGAGTTCGAAGCCCGCGTGCGCCGGCTGCTGCGGCTCAAGCAATCGATCGATCAGCTCAACAACCGCTGCCACCAGGCGCTGCAACAGGCAGTGACCGACAGTCTCACGGGGCTGTTCACGCATGGTTTCCTGCAAGAGACGCTCGGCCGGCAGTTGCTCTGCGCCCGGCGGCACGGCTGGCCGCTGTCGCTGGTGTTCATCGACATCGATCGTTTCAAGCAGGTGAACGACCAGTATGGCCACGCCGCCGGCGACGACGTGCTGCGGACGCTGGCCGAAAAGATTCGCAACACCGTACGGCGCTCGGACATTGTCGTGCGTTACGGTGGCGAAGAATTCGTCGTCGTGCTGCCGCACACCGATCGCCCCGGCGCCCAAAAGGTCGCCGAGCAACTGCGCGAGGTGGTCGAGCAAATGCCGATCGAATCGCACCGCCTGGGCGACCGGCCGCTGAGGATCACGATCAGCCTGGGCGTGGCCAGCTTTCCCGGCGACGCCGAGGACGGCCCGTCGCTGCTGATGCGGGCCGACGAGGCCATGTATCGGGCCAAACGCGGCGGCCGCAACCAGGTGGTCATCTACCAGAACACGCCGATCCCCCAGCAGAGCAAGGCGCGGGTGCTGATCGTCGACGACGACGAGCGGAACCTGCGGCTGCTGGACGCCTACCTGGCCAAGGAGGGTTACGAGTCGATCAAGGCCTGCGACGGCCGCGAAGCACTCGATATCGCGCTGCACGAGCTGCCGGATCTGATCCTGCTCGACGGCATGATGCCGCGCATGACCGGCTTCGAAGTCTGCCGCTTGCTGAAGCAAGACCGCAGCACGAACCTGATCCCCATCGTGATCGTCACCGCGCTCACCAGCCGCGAAGACCGCCTGCAAAGCATCGAGGTCGGCGCCGACGATTTTCTCAGCAAGCCCATCGACAAGGTCGAACTGCTGTCGCGGATGCGGGCCTTGCTGCGGGTCAAACAGAGCACTGACCAGCTCGAGGACGCCGACACCGTGGTGCTGACGCTGGCCCGCGTGGTCGAAAGCCGCGATCCCTCGACCGGCGGCCACGTGGAGCGCGTGGCCAATTACGCCGTCGCCCTGGGTCGGGCCGTTGGTCTGAACCAGGCCGTTTGCGACGGTCTGCGGCGGGCCGGCTTCGTACACGACATCGGCAAGATCGTGGTCCCCGACGCCATCCTGCTCAAGCCCGGCAAGCTCACGCCCGAAGAACGGCGGATCATGGAGCGGCACGTCGAGGCCGGCTACGAACTGCTGCGGCCGATGCGGACGTTTGCCGAATCGCTGCCGGCCGTGCGCTATCATCACGAACGGCTCGACGGCTCCGGGTACCCGTTCGGTTTGCGTGGAGCGGAAGTGCCGCTGATTGCCCAGATCATCGCCTTGGTCGACGTCTACGACGCCCTGACGACCGACCGCGTCTACCGCCCTGCGCTCAGCAAGGCCGAAGCACTGGCGATCATCGAAGATGAGACCCAGCGTGGGATGCACGACCGGGCCCTGCTGGACACGTTTTTGAAAGTGCTCAACGTCGAGGCTGTTGTATCGCCGGGCGCTGCCTGAGCCTCGGCCGATGCCGCCGGCCGCTAAACCAGACCCACGGACCGCAGTCCGTGGGCTTGTGGGGCGCCCCTGCGCCGGTCCTGCCATCCATCCTGCCGCGCTGCGACTTCCGCGTTGGCGAGCGCCGCTTGCGAATCCACGCTTTAGCGAATACAACAAACCATCTCGCAAGTGGTTGTCAGCTAAAGGAAAATGGGGACGCAATATGGCCATTTCGGCACCCGTCAAGCAGGATCATCTGCACAAGGTTTTGGATTCCGCCCTGGACGCGGGCGCGGGGCTCTTGCGGCTGACGCCCACCTGGGTGCCGCGCAGCTTTTTGCACCCCGGCAAGCGGATCAAGCTGGCCCCGTCCGACTGGTACGCCTACGGTGCCCATCGCGGCGGCATCGACGAGCGCTGGTTTGGCAGCACGACGGAGGCCGCCAACGAGAACCGCACGCCCGACGAGGGCCTGAGCTACGCGACGTTCGAAGGCCAGCGCTTCGCGCTGCGTGACGCGGTGGCCGAGGCCGGTAGCCGGCTCATTGGCAAGACCATGTTCGACAAGTACAAGCGCTGGCCCGTGTACTCGAAGTTCTTCGACAACATGGGCCCCATTCCGCACCACATGCACCAGAGCTTCAAGCACGCGGCCCTCACCGGGCAGGAGGGCAAGCCCGAGAGCTATTACTTTCCGCCGCAATTGAACAATGTCGACAACAACTTCGCCTATACCTTCATGGGCCTGGAGCCCGGCACGACCAAGGCCCAGCTGCGCAAGTGCCTCGAGGACTGGGCCCGGGGCGACAACGGCATTCTCGATCTGTCGCGGGCCTACCGGCTGAAGCGGGGCACCGGCTGGCTGATTCCGCCCGGCGTGCTGCACGCGCCGGGTTCGCTGTGTACCTACGAGCCGCAATGGGGCTCCGACGTGTTCGGCATGTTCCAATCGCTGGTCGAAGGCCGCGAGGTGCCCTGGTCGCTGCTGGTCAAGGACGTGCCCAAGGACAAGCACCGCGACCTGGACTTCATCATCGAGCAACTCGACTGGGACAAGAACGTCGATACGCATTTCAAGGAGCACAATTACCTGGAACCGATCGTCGACGAGGCCACCAGTTCGCCCGGCTGCACCGATCGCTGGATCGTGTACGGCACGATCGACGGCCAGCAACTGTTTAGCGCCAAGGAGCTGACGCTGGAGCCCGGCGCCCGCTGCCAGCTTAAGGATCCCGGCACCAGCAGTTGGATCACGGTGCAGGGGCGCGGCCGCATGGGCCGGTTGAACCTGCAAACGCCCGCCATGATTCATTTCGGCGCCGAGACCGAAGACGAGGTGTTTATCTCGCACAAAGCCGCCACGGCCGGCGTGCAGCTCGAAAACACCGGCAGCGAGCCGCTCGTGGGCCTGCGCTACTTCGGCCCCGACACGCACGCCAAGCTGCCCAAGATCGGCGATTATCGGAAGTAAACAGCTTTGGCCGCGAGGAACTCGTATGGCATCTGTGACTACGACCGCTGCTGACCACCTGGTCCTCTATGGTGTTTCGTGGGAAACATACGCGGGCCTGCTGGAGGCGTTTGGCGACCGCAGGTTACGCCATACCTACGATGAGGGCACGCTGGAAATGATGTCGCCGCTGAAAGGGCATGAATGGATCAAACGGCTCATCGCGAAATTTATCGACATTGTAGTGTTTGAATTCGATATCGATGTGCAAAGCATCGGCTCAACGACCCTCGGCAGCGAAAGGGCAGAGAAGGGCCTTGAGCCCGATGATTGCTACTACATCAGCCACGAGCCCGATGTCCGAGGCTTAGAAGACTATGATCCCGACCGCGATCCGCCGCCGGATCTGGCCATCGAGGTCGATGTCACTCATAAGTCGCTGGACCGGATGAGCGTGTACGCGGCGCTCGGGGTATCTGAAGTTTGGCGTGCGACAAAGGATGGCACGTTGTTTTATCGCCTCAATCGCTCGCGCCGGTACACGAAGATTTCTCGCAGTCGTGAGCTTCCGCTATTGACACCTGCCTTAATCGACGAATACCTGGCCCTGCGAAGAACGAAGAGTGAGGCGGCTGTCATTAGGCAGTTCGTCGCCTGGGTGCGCTCGAATAAGCGCAGGAAATCAATCTGAGTTATCCACTGATGGTTAAGGAACGCCCGATGAACAGTTCGCACCCCAACAACTTTCCGAAAATCCACAACGCGACCTGGCCGGGTGTCGTGGGCAAGGGGCCCGACTCCGAGCCGACGATTGACTTGGAGACGATGCTCGACCATACGGCGGCGGCCGAAATCGACGGCGTCAAGTTCGACGGCGTCGATTTATTTCTCTACGCGCCGCACGTCGATATTGACGCTTCGGACGACGATCTCCAGCGGCTGGCCGACAGCGTGCGGAAGCGGAACCTGATGATCGGCACGGTCACGGCCCCGGTCTGGGCGCCCACGGGCGGCGGTTCGGCGATGGGCGACGAAACCGAGCGCAAGAACTTCGTCGACCAGGTGCGCAAGGCCTGCCGCATCGCGCGCCGGCTGCGCGAATTGGGCGTGCGGCCCTACGGCATTGTGCGGATCGATTCGGCGGCCAGCCCGTCGGATTGGAACCGCAACCCGGCCGAAAACACGCGGCGGATTGCCGACACCTTTCGCCAGGCCTGCGACGTGGCCAGCGATTTTGGCGAGCGGCTGGCGGCCGAAGGCGAAATCTGTTGGGGCGGCATGCACAGTTGGCGGCAAATGGTGCGGCTGCTCGAACAGGTGAACCGGCCCGAGCAGCTTGGCTTTCAAGCCGACATGGCCCACACGCTGCTCTATCTGCTGGGCTATAACGCCCCGGACGACGCCATTCTGCCCCCGGGCTTCGGCTGGGACGACGACGTGCGTTTCCAGAGCGCGCTGGCCCAGCTCACGGCCGCCTTGCGACCCTGGACGATCGATTTTCACGTGGCCCAGAACGACGCGACGGTGTTCGGCTCGGGGTCGCACGACAAGACCGGCCGCCACTGTCTGCCGAACGACCCGCGCGGCAAGCTCAAGATTGCCCGCGACGCCGGCTACTGGCTGCGCGACGAGCACGGCCAGTTGACCAAAAAGTTCCGGCACATTTGTTGGGACGGCTGCATGTTCCCCAATGCCGTGATGGCCAAGCCGGAAACCTGGAACGAAATCCTCGCCGCCATGGTCGCCGTGCGCGACGCCCACGGCTGGCAGGAGTGAGCGCGGTATGGCGTTCACGCTCGGGGACCGCGCGAATAAAGAGATACATAACATTTTTTCCGTAGCCCAGGCGTTCACGCCTGGGAATCGTTCCGCCATCAAACGACTGTCTAGCCCGCTTCAGCGGGCTTACTCCAATCGGCTTTAGCCACCAGCGCAAACGATGGGCCACGTCTTCCATCAGCTTTATTACCACTTTGTCTGGGTGACGCACGCGCGCGATCCACATATCCATCCATCGTTTCGACCGCAACTTTTGGAAATTGTGAATCAAGAGACAAAAAACCGTGGCGGCCACCCGATACGGCACAACGCCGTATTCGATCATGTCCACTTGCTAGTCCGCCTTCCGCCCACGGTGCTCGTGAGCGAGTTTATCGGCCAAGTAAAGGGGGCCACGTCTTTTCGAGTCAACCATGAGGTGAAGCCAAAATTCAAGCTGCAATGGCAGGAAGGCTACGGCGCGCTGACCTTGCGCGAAGACGAACTGAAAAAGGTCGGCCGCTACATCGATAACCAAGAAGAACATCATCGGACGGGACGCGTGTCGCAAATCCTGGAGCGCACCGAGGAGGAGCCCGCGGCCGAAAGCCCCTGAAGGGGCTGGTCGAAGGTGAAAGTTGGGAACAGCGGATTCGGCGCCACTTCCGATTCCCAGGCGTGAACGCCTGGGCTACGGAAACGCTGGATTCCCGGACGCAATCGCCGAGGGTACGCAGACGCAATTCCGGCTCGCATGCCTGGGCTACAGAAAAATACACTGTTTTGCCAAACCGAATGCAAACCGGTTTCTTGATTCACCACGTTGATTCGTCAATCCGGAGTACACGATCGCAATGACCAAACCACTCAATATCGGCATGATCGGCTATGGCTTCATGGGCCGGGCGCACTCGAACGCGTACCGGCAGGTGAGCCAGTTCTACGAACTGGGCCATCGGCCGGTACTCAAGGCCTGCTGCGCCCGCAATGAAAGCAAGATCAAGGAGTTCGCTGCCAACTGGGGCTACGAATCGTACGAGACCGACTGGCGCAAGCTCGTGGCCCGGCCGGATATCGACGTGGTGGACATCGGTTCGCCCAACAATACGCACCGCCAGATCGTGCTCGAAGCGGCCAAGCGCGGCAAGATGATCCTCTGCGAAAAGCCGCTGGCCATGAACGTGGCCGAGGGCGAGGAGATGTGCGCGGCGGTCGAGAAGGCCGGCGTGGCCAACATGGTGTGGTTCAACTATCGCCGCGTCCCGGCCATCGCCCTGGCCAAACAGTTGATCGACGAAGGCCGCATCGGTCGGCCGTTTCACTTTCGGGCCACGTACTTGCAGGACTGGACCATCGCCGAAGACGTGCCGCAGGGCGGGGCCGCCTTGTGGCGCCTGGACGCCGCGGTGGCCGGCTCGGGCGTGACCGGCGACCTGCTGGCTCATAGCATCGACACGGCCGAATGGCTCAACGGCCCGATCAAGCGCGTGGTGGCTGCCACCGAAACGTTCGTCAAGGAACGCGTCCACCAGGACACCGGCAAGAAGCAGCCGGTCAACATCGACGACGCCTGCATGTTCCTGGCCCAATACACCAATGGCTCAATGGGCACGTTCGAGAGCACGCGCTATGCCCGCGGCCGCAAGAACTACAACACCTTCGAACTCAACGGCGCGGCCGGCAGCGTGTTCTTCGACCTCGAGGATCCGCAGTATTTGCAGTACTTCAAATACTCCGATCCCAAGACCGGGGCCAAGGAAGACAGCCACACCACCGGCTGGCGCAAGATCCACGTCACGAACTTCGAGCATCCCTACATGAAAAACTGGTGGGTGCCCGGCTGCACGATCGGTTACGAACACACCTTTATCAACGCCCTGGCCGACTTCATCCAAGGGCTCGATACCGGCCGGCCGGCCCAGCCCGACTTCCGCTCTGGCCTCCGGACGCAAAAGGTCTGCGACGGCGTGCTGGAGAGCGCCAAGCGCGGCAATTGGGTCGAGCTGGCATAAGGATCGAAGCGAAAAATCGCATGAACTTTTTCGCCCACGGCCGGGAGTTTGTCGACGACCCCTACCTGTTGGCCGGGACGGCGGTGCCCGATTGGTTGAACGTGTCGGACCGCGGGGTGCGCGTGCGCTCGCGGCACGTCGAGCCGTGGCTGTCGGACGACGACGCGCGTTTGCGGTCGCTGGCCCGCGGCATTGCCCGGCACCATGCCGACGATAGCTGGTTCCACGCGACGACTGCTTTTGCCGAGTTGTGTTGGGCGTTTACCGTCGAGATTCGCGATCTGCTGGGCCGCGACGACGGCTTGCGACCCAGTTTTCTCGGCCACATCCTGGTAGAAATCCTGCTGGATGCCACGCTGATCGCCCAGGATCCCGACCGTTTGACTGCCTATTACCGGGCGCTGGAAAGCCTGGATGCCGGGCTGCTGGCCGAGTTCGTGAATCGCATGGCCCCGCGACCGACCGAGCGGCTAGCCGGGCTGATTCCGCGGTTCACGGCCGAACGATTCTTGTGGGATTATGCCGAGGATGGCAAACTGTGCTATCGTCTCAACCAGGTGATGCGGCGGGTGGGCCTCAACGAGTTGCCGGAAGCGTTTGCGGCACTATTGCCCTCGGCCCGGCGCCTGGTCGAGGATCGGCAGCATGACTTGCTGACGCCCGAGCCCGGCCCGGCAGCGGCCACAACGCAAGTGGAGATGCAACGATGAAATTCGGGATGAACGTGCTGTTGTGGACCGACAACCTCACGGAAGAGCATCGGCCGGTTCTGGAAAAGCTCAAGGAGATGGGCTACGACGGCGTGGAAGTGCCGATCTTCGACTTGAATCCCGACAAGTTCGCCGCGATGGGCCTGTGGCTCGACGACTTGGGACTGGAGCGGACCGGCGTCACCTGCCGCACGGCTGACGACAACCCGATCAGCCCCGACGCCAAGGTCCGCCAGCGCGGCATCGACAACAACAAGCTAGTGCTCGACTGCTGCCAGGCGGCGGGCATGTCGATCCTGGCCGGCCCGTTTCATTCGGCGCTGGGCTGCTTCAGCGGCACGATGCCGACCAAGGACGAGTGGCGCTGGGGCGTCGAGAGCATGCGGCCGGTGGCCGAGCACGCCGCCGACTGCGGCGTGACGCTGGCGTTGGAATACCTGAACCGTTTCGAGTGCTACCTGCTCAACTCGGCGGCCGACACCGTGCGGTTCCTGCGCGAGGTGGAGCATCCCAACTGCCGCATGATGTACGACACGTTCCATGCGAATATCGAAGAAAAGGACGTGGCCCAGGCCTTTCGCGACTGCGCGCCGTACACAGCACACGTCCACATTTCCGAAAACGACCGCAGCACGCCCGGCACCGGCCACGTCGACTGGGATGCGACGTTCGACGTTATCAAGGAAATGCAATACGACGGCTGGATGGTGATCGAGGCCTTTGGCCTGGCGCTACCGAAGCTGGCCGCCGCCACCAAAATCTGGCGGCGGATGTTCGACACCGAAGAACAGCTCGCCCGCGACGGCCTGGCCTTCATGAAACAACAATGGGCCCGCCGCCGCGAGAGTCCATGACGAATCTTCCGACCAGTAAACCATCCCAGCCGGAACCGCGGGGCCTGGCGGCGCTGAATCCCGGCGCTGCCGACGGCGGCTTGTCGCTGGATGAATTGAACCAGGCCTTTGCCCAGCTCTTGGGCTCGGGCCTCGATCCTTACGACGCCACCGCGACTGCCGACGCGCCGGACGTCGCCGAAGCAGACGAGCCGGCCGAACCGCCCGTCGCCGATGCGGATACCGCCTGCGAAATCACGCCGCGCAGCATTCTCGAGGCCATGCTGTTTGTCGGCCATCCCAGCAACGAGCCCCTGTCGGCGACCCAGGTCGCCGGCCTGATGCGCGGCGTGCGGCCGAATGAGATCGACGACCTGGTGCGCGACCTCAACGCCGAGTACGTGCGCAACGGCTGCCCCTACACGGTCGTCAGCGAAGGCGCCGGCTACCGGCTCGTGCTGCGCGAGCAGTATTACGGGGTCCGAGACAAATTCTACGGCCGCGCCCGGGCCTCGCGTTTGTCGCCGTCGGCCCTGGAAGTGTTGTCGCTGCTGGCCTATCGCGGCCCGATGACCGAGCGCGAACTGTGCGGACTGCGGGGTGCGGCCAGCGGGTCGATTGTCGGGCAGCTCGTGCGGCGGCAGTTGCTGGAAGTCGAGCGCGACGCGATCCAGCGCACGACGCGCTACCGCGTGTCCAAACGGTTTCTCGAACTGTTCGGCCTCGATCGACTGGAAGACCTGCCCCGCAGCCAGGAAGTCGACCAGCACTAAACGGCCCAATGCAGTTTGCATTCATGCATTTAGCCCCGGCCTTTAAGCCGGGCGGTTCCCCGCGAGCACGCCATGCCAGTCTTGAGCGGATCGCAAGCCTTGCTCGAACTGCTGGCCGGAGCGGGCGTTCGCTATGTGTTCGGCAATCCGGGCACGACCGAACTGCCTTTGATCGATGAGCTGGCGCGCGACCCCCGCTTTCAATACGTGCTCAGCTTGCAGGAAGTGCCGGTCATGGCCATGGCCGACGGCTACGCCCAGGCCTCGCGGCAACTGGCGGTGGTCAACCTGCACGCCAGTTGCGGGCTCGGCAATGCGATGGGCATGCTCTACAACGCCTACCGGGCGGGCACGCCGCTGTTGGTCACGGCCGGCCAGTCGGATCGGCGACTGAAGTTCGAAGAACCGATCCTCTGGTCCGACCTGGCACAAGTCGCCCGGCCGTGGACCAAGTGGTCGGCCGAAGTCGAGCGCGTGCAGGATCTCCCCTCCGCCGTGCGGCGGGCGATTCAAACGGCGCTGGCGCCGCCCACCGGGCCAGTGTTTCTCTCGCTGCCAATGGACGTGCAGCAAGAGACAGCCGAACTGGACATCACCAGTGGCCCGCCGTTGGACCATCGCGTGCGGCCGCCGGCAGCGGCGCTGCGGCGCGCGGCCGAAGTGCTCGCCTCGGCCACAAATCCGGCCATCCTGGCCGGCAGCCGCGTGGTCGAATCGGGCGCCGTCGACGAACTGGCGGCAGTGGCCGAGCGGTTGGGTGCGCCGGTCTACAGCGAGTCGGCCACCACGCACGGCCGGCTCCCCTTTCCACCGGCTCACGCCCTTTACGGCCAGGCCTTGCCGCTCTGGTCGCCGCAGGTGCGCCGGCACCTCGAACCGTTTGACGTGCTGCTGGTCGTGGGCATGGACCTGCTCCGGCAGTATGTCTACCACGAGCCGGCCCGGGCCATTCCCGAACACGTACGCATCGTCCACCTGGACGAAGATCCGTGGCAAATCGGCAAGAACTACCCGGTCGAAGTCGGGCTAGTGGGCGACACCAAGACCGGGCTGGCGGAGTTGGCCGGGTACTTGCAATCGGCCATGACCGAGCCGCTGGCCGCCCGCGCACACAGCCGACGCGCGGCCTGGGCTCAGCGCCATGAGCAGGAGTTCCAGCAGCTACACCAGCGTGCAGCCAGCGAGCCGCGCGGCCAGCCGCTTTCGCCCTTGGCGCTCATGGCCACGATCGCCGAGTCGCTGCCGCCGGGCGCGGCGGTCATCGAGGAAGCGGTGACCACCACGAATAATCTGCTGGAGCGGCTGCGGGCGCTGGACAACGCGGACGGCTGCTTCGGCCATCGCGGCTGGGCCTTGGGCTGGGGGCTGGGATGTGCCTTGGGCGTGAAGCTGGCCTGGCCCCAGCGGCCGGTGCTGGCACTGCTGGGCGAAGGCGCCGCGATGTACGGCATACAGGGTTTATGGACCGCGGCCCGTTACGGGCTGCCGGTCACGTTCGTGGTCTGCAACAACGCCCAATATCGAATTCTGAAGATCGGCGCCTGCCAACTCGAACTGCCGCAAGCGCAGGCGGGCCAATTCCTGGGCATGGATCTTCGCGAGCCGGAAGTCGACATCGTGGCGCTGGCCCGGTCGTTGGGCGTCGAAGCCCGGCGCGTCGCCAGCGCCGACGAGCTACGCCAGGCTGTCAGCCATTCGCTGGCGGCGGGCGACGTTCCGCGCCTATTCGACGTGCCAATCCAGCGCGACGCCCCCGGGCAACTCGGCCACGACGGCTAGCGGCAGCGTTCGACCCTGGGAAGCGGCGACCCGGCGAGGGGCAAGCGCCAGCTTGCCCGTGATTCGTCGCGACGAGTGGCGCGGGCCAGAATTTTTTTGCGTAGGGGGCACCGACAGGCACGCGCCTGCCGCTCCCCACGCCGCTATCCATTTCAAAGGCATTCGCGGCAACGTAGAATAAGGGCAGGTTGCGTTTGTCCTGGAGCATGGGACAAAGCACATACCCTGCAAGCGGGAGAATGCACTCGTGACGCGTACAGAAGTAATTCGAGAACTCATTCGCCTTGGCGAGCTCAGCCATGCGTACTGGCACAAGGAATTGCCCAAACGCCACCCGAAATATCCGTTAGTACAACCTGGCGAAGATTCGGGTCCTCCGCCACCGGCGGACGACCAAATTCAGCATCTTTTGAAGACCCTACCTGAAAGGGATTTGTACATTCTTCTCACGCTGATGTATGTCGGCCGCGGCGACTTCGATCTCAATCATTTGAAGTCCGGCTATCTAAGAATGAAGGAGTCCTTCCCAAGCCGAGACTCGGTGATTGACCAGATGGTGGGAATGGGGGTGCTTTCAGAATATCTTGCGGATGCGATGGAGGAGATCAGGCAAGGCCACATCGATGTGGACACTGCAACTTTTGAGGCTTCCGTCGCTACCTGATTGGATCGTCCAGGGGCCAGCTCCGTGCCGTCCAATGCCTTGACCGTGCATCTCGACCAACTCCTCCAGGATGCATCGGAACTCGACGCGATCCACACCCAGTTACGCACCGGCAACCCTGGCCGCCAATTTGGGCTCGCGTCGCTCAATCGTGCAGCGGTGGTAATCAGCGTTTCCGCGTGCTCTGTACGCCGAAAAGGCCGATGGCCGGAAGGGTGGCGTTGGAACGGAAACTCAGATCATCTCGAAGGAGGTCTGCGATCGCGTTGATCAGACGAAATTCGTGCCGCTGCTCCGCGAACGACGCTCCGTTGCCGGCCAACTCGGCAAAAGCTGCTGCTAAACCATCGGAAGGCTCACGCCTTCCGCTACGAGGTGTCAGCGGCGCACGGGCGGCAGGCGGATGAGGGCTGATCGGTTGCCCGGCAGCAGTGGCTCGGGCGGAGTGCCGGGCGGCAGCCAAGGCTCGATCATCACGTTGTCAATCCAGGCCTCGCCGAAGCCGGTCAGCGCGACCGTCACGCGCAGCGGACCCGAGCGGGGCGCCGCGCGGTAGAACCGAAACGACTTCCACTGCCGGGCTTCGCCCAGCCGCTCGGCCAGCGGCTCGCCCCCCAGCGTCTCGATGATCATCAAGCCGTCCAGGCTGCCGGTGATGGGCTCGGGCACGTAAACCCAACCGCTGATGCGGAACCATTGGCCGGCGTAGGCCTCGACCGCGGGGCTGGTGATCCAGACCGGCGGCGTCTCGACCAATCCCGCCGCCGCCCGCTCGTCGATGGCGCGGGCGGCCAGGCGCAGGCTGAAGCGGCCCCCCTTGGGGGCCGCAGGCGAGAGTTCGGCTTCGGTGCGGACGCCGTCCTGTGGGTGCTCGAAGTGCTGCCAGCCGGCCCACACCATGCGGTCCAAGTCCTCGAACTGCCCCTCGGACAAACGGTTGCGGGCCCACTTGCCGGCCGCGGCTTGAGCCATGAAGTTCCAATGCCCCGGCAACGAAATGAAAGCGGCTGTGAGCGGGCTGGCCAGCGGTCCGCTCTCGCCCTTCAAGGCCTGGAGCCAATGTGACCGCTCCAACTGGGCCAGCGGACGCAGCGCGCGGCGGGCCTCGAGAAAAGCATCGCGCGTCTGGCCGGCCGCCAGCAGCGCGTTGCAGTCAGCGAGATTCTTGCGGGCCGCTGCGATCCAATCCGTCGATTCCTTGACCACGTGGCCCGCAGCCGCCAACTGGCCGTCGATTTCGATCACCGATTGCAGCCGGCTGATCGCCAGTTCGCGCTGCAAGCGGGCAGCCTCGCGGCCCGACTGCGAGAGCCGCTGCACCACGTTGGCCAGCACCATTGGATCCTGGCTGAGCAGGACCATGCTCGAAATGCCCAACTCGTCGAGCGTCACGCGGATGCCGCCGGTCACGCGCTGATGCCGCAACGGACGCAGCCCGCCCGGCGAGATCTCGTGCGCATCGATGGACTCCGGCACGCCGGGCACGACAAACCCCACGCCGTTGCCGGCCGACTGCCCCGTGACCAATTGCCCGCCAGGCGAAGTCCAAATTGGCAACAGCAGCTGTGCCCGGTCGGTTTGCATCACCACGCCGCTGACTTCGCTAAACACTTTGATCGGCGTGATCTCGCCGCGACGGCTGATGTCGTGGTTCTTCACGTTCACGTATTTGCCCTTCTGATTCACCGACGGGGCGGCGCCGACGATCGAGCCTTGCACGTTGCCCACGACGGTGCCGGCTGCGGCCCACGGCTCCAGCGCGTGCAGCTCGAGATTCAAGAGTTCCAGCGCGGCGGCCCGATTGCGCGTGGCTTCGTCGTCGGCCGTGAGCGGCGAGCGCGATTGAAAACACAGCCCGCGCACCCCGGCCGTGAGTGCCGCGTAGGCCAGCAGCCGGATCTGATCGCTGGAGCAGGCCCCGCTCGTGGGCCGGACGCGGCCCAGCAGGCTCCATTGCTCCAGCAGTTCGACGGCCGGTTGCGTTTGCACCACGGCCCACACCGGCGTCCCGGGTCGGGCCAGCCGCGGCCGCTCGCGCAGCCAGGTGCCGAAATCGGCCAGCTCAAAGGTCGTGCCCAGCGGCATGCGCTTCAGCAGCAATAGATCGATCAGCCGGCTGTAGGCCCGAACCTCGGCTTCCGCTTCGCACATGATCGGGCGGCCGACCCGATTGTCGGCGCGGCGCAACTGTTCCACCCAGCGCTTGGTGACTGCCAGCTCGCGGCCGGTCAGGTTCTCGCCCAGGTGCCAGGCCAGCACGCGGTCGAACTGCGGGCCGATCGGCTCGAGCAACTGGCCGCTGGTGTCCACCTCGCCCAATCCCGGCGGCCGCTTGGGCTGGCAGATCAGCCACAGGCCCAGCCGTTGGGCTTCGGCCAAGACGGCCGGCGTCGGCGTGCTGGCGAACTTGATCGTGTTGAAGCCGCGGTCCTTGAGAAACACGAGCGGCTCGCCCTGGTACTCGATGGCCCGCGGAAAAAACGGCCGCCCATCGACCATCAGCACCGAGCCATTGAGCTCCACGGTAGCGCGCGGCCGCAGCACCTCGGGGGCACCGGGCGGCGGCGTGCCGGTTGCCGTGCCGGCCGGCAGCAGTTCGGGCGGCTGCACATGCCCGGCCACTTCCAAATCGTCGATCGTAATGTGCGTGCGGCCCGGGCCGGTCAGCACGTTCAACAGCACGCGATCCAGGTACGCTTCGTGCGTATCGACGGCCGATCTGAGCTGCGAGCGCAGCACCCGGGCCTGCCGGGCGATCAGCGTGGGCACGTCTTCCAAATAAAGTTGCTCCCAGTTGCCGACCTTGGAATACGTGGTGCCTGTCAGCAGCGTCGAAATCGGGGCGCCCGTGCGCGGGTCGGGCGTGCGGGGAAACACGACCCGGGCAAACAGCCGGATGCCGGGCCGATCGGCGCGGATCCACACGCTGGGCACCAGTTCCGGGATCACCGGGGCGCGGCCGATTTCGTGGCTCAAATAGATATAGGATCCGCTGCTGCCCACCTCGACGGTGAGTGTCTCGCAGCCGACGCCGCTATGAGCGCCTTGCATGCTCCGCCGGTGCTCGGCGAGCCGATAGCGGCCATCGCCGCCGGCATCGAGCCAACTGGTCTGCGGCGTCTCGAAACCTTCGCGCCAGCCGACCTGCGCCCACGCCGGTTCGCACGGCAGGCACAGCCAGGCAGCCAGCATGCACCAGATTGTGGCTAGGCGGCGATCCATCGCATCCGTTCGAGCGGCTCAATCAACATCCGAAAGCCCACGCACCTGCGGTCCGCGGGGGGCCCTGGCCATCGCGTCCCGCCGGCACGTTCTCACGTGGCGAAAATGAGACAACGCGTCCCGCTGCGTTGCATCCATCGTAACTCGTCCTTGTAACAGGATTTGCGCACCGGCTCCAGATCAACAGGTTTCGTTTCGGCAGCATCCACGACGCTAGAAAAATGCCCATTGAAATAGATGTAAGTTGCTAAATTAAAATGACTTATGAATCATAACTGCGGCTCTGGCCCCGGTTCGGGCACGCAGTTCGCTTTTGCTCCGTAGCACAACAGTGCCGCAACCCCCCGGAGCTTTTTGATGACTCAGCCGCTGCCCCCCGCCTCGTCCCAGGTCGAAGATCTGCCGCACGACCTTGTTGAACTTCGGTCGGCGATCGAGGCCCTGCCAATTGAGCTGCGGACACGGCTCGAACCGCTAGCCTTGCGAGTCGTGGACAGCACACGCCGCCGCCGGCGGATCCTGAATCTCGTTCAAGACGCCCTGGGGCAACTGCGTCTGGACATGAAGTACCTGCTGTTCGATCTGGAAGCCACCCGCCGCGAGCGCGACGAATACCGCCGGCAAATCGAGGGGACGTGAGCGGCGCGCACGACACGCCGTCTTGCGGAAAACGACTTGAGCCGCAGGCTTTAGCCCGCGCGGACCCGGGCCAAGGCCCGGGGCTAAATGACCGGCTCGGTGTTCACTGCGCTTTCGACACCGGCACTTGCAGCCCCATCTTTGCCAGCAGCAGCTTCATGTCTTCCCAGACGTCTTTTTTCGCGGCCGGGTTGCGCAGCAAATAGGCCGGGTGATACGTGCAAATCACCTGGCTGCCGCGGCGCTCGTGAAATTTGCCGCGTAGCCGGCCGATCGTAGTGTCCGTTTCCAGTAGCATTTGGGCCGCCACGGCGCCGAGGCAGCAGATGAATTCCGGCCGGATGATCTCGAGCTGCCCTTCCAAATAGCCGCGGCAATTCGCCACTTCCTGCGGCAGCGGCGTGCGATTCTCCGGCGGGCGGCACTTGATCGCGTTGAGGATGTACACCTCCTCGCGCTTCAGGCCGCAGGCTTCGATAATGCGGTTCAGCAACTGGCCAGCCCGCCCGACAAACGGCTCCCCTTGGCGATCTTCGTCCGCTCCTGGAGCCTCGCCGAAAAAGCAGAGCCGGGCCTGCGGATTGCCCACGCCAAACACCGTTTGGGTTCGCGTCCTGGCCAACTCCTCGCAACGCGTGCAACCGGCCACCTGCTCACGCAGCACGTCCAACTGCACCTGCCGATCCTCGCGTGATGCCGCAGCCGGGCGAGCCGCCGGCACCACGGCTTTCCCGGCCGATTTAGCCCCGGGCCTCGGCCCAGGCGCGCCGACCACCCGCTTTTGCCCAACCGCCTTCGGCAGATGCGTCACCCCGGCCAGGTACAGGTCCTCGAGTTTTTGCCGCACCGCTTGTTTGGCCGAGGAATCCGCCTTGCCGGGCATGCGAGCATCCTTTCGCTATTTGGTCGAAATGCTGGGTCGGCCCCCCGCCAAGTGGTTAGTCGGCCAGGAGCATTTCAATTATGATGAACCAGCCCGCCGGCCGGAAGCGGGTCGCCGCGCGATCTTTTCAATTGCTTGTTCCTTCTCCTGGTTCCTCCTTACTTCTTCCGTCTTCTTCCTTCTTTGCGTTCTTTGCGATCGTCTGTTCAATCTGTCTTCGTCTTTCCTCGTTTTCTTTCGTTGATCGTGAGTCTTTCATGGGCGTTCCGCAGGTAGCAGTGGTCGGCCGGCCGAATGTCGGCAAATCGAGCTTGTTCAATTGGCTGGTGAACAAGCGGCTGGCGATCGTCGACGATACGGCCGGTGTGACCCGCGACCGCATGACGTTTTTGATGTGCGTGGCCGACCGGTATTTCGAACTGGTTGATACCGGCGGCATGGGCATCGAAGACGTCGACAACCTCACCGAGCACGTGCGGCAGCAGATCGAAATGGCCATCGAGTCGGCCAGCGTGATCTTGTTCGTCGTCGACTCGCAAACCGGCATCACGCCGCTGGACCAGGAAGTGGTCAAACGCCTGCGCAGCGTCAGCCAGAGCGTGCCGATCCTGTGCGTGGCCAACAAAACCGATTCGCCGACGCTCGATGCGCAGGCAGCCGAGTTCTACAAGCTGGGCTTCGGCCGCGTGATCCGCACCAGCGTCAAGGCCAACCGCGGCCGCGAGGAACTGCTGGATGCGATTCTGAAAAACATTCCCGAGAATGACCAGCCGCCGCCGGTCGAGGCCGGCATGAAGGCGGCCATCGTCGGCCGCCGCAACACGGGCAAGAGCACGTTCGTCAATTCGCTGGCCCATACCGAGCGGATGATCGTCAGCGAGGTGGCCGGCACCACGCGCGACAGCGTCGACGTGCGCTTCGAGCTGGACGGCAAGTCGTTCATCGCCATCGACACGCCAGGGCTGCGTCGCACCAAGAGCATCAACACCGACATCGATTTCTACAGCATGCACCGGGCGCAGCGCAGCATCCGCCGGGCCGACGTGGTGCTGCTGTTTTTCGACGCAGCCGAGCCGATCAGCAAGGTCGATAAGCAACTCTGCGAATACATTGCCCAGCAGTATCGGCCTTGCATCTTTGTCGTGAACAAGTGGGACCTGTACGCCGGCAAGGTGAATACCGAGGAGTGGGTCAAATACCTGCACGACACGTTTCGCGCCCAGTGCTACGTGCCGATCGCGTTTGTCACCGGCCAGACTGGCAAGAACGTCAAGACGCTGCTGAACCACGCCCAAATGCTCTTTAAGCAGGCGCGGACGCGCGTGGGCACTGGCGACTTGAATCGCCTGCTGCGGGCCTCACTGGAAAAGAACCCGCCGCCGCTGGTGCGCAATAGCCGGCCGAAAATCTATTACGCCACGCAGGTCGGCACCGAGCCGCCGACGGTCGTGCTGTTTTGCAGCAATCCGAAGGCGATTACGCAGAATTACCAGCGCTATCTGCTAGGCGTGATGCGCGATCATCTGCCCTTCGGCGAAGTGCCGATCAAGCTCTACTTGCGCACTCGCAAGCAATCCGACGGCAGCCAGGTGCCCGACCCTCCGGCCTTCGACGTGCCCGAAAACGAAGTGGCCAGCGACATGCTCGAAGGCGATTAGCGCCACTACTGGCACACACGCGCACTTAAGCCCACGGACTGCGGTCCGTGGGGGCATGGCACCCGGCTTGCATGCCGCGACCGGCTTTGCTCGAATGCGGCGCGTGTCGGAGCCAATCTTTGTTGCCAGATACGAGCGAAGTGAGGCGTGATTGTCGGCGTGCCCAAGGAAATCAAGCGGGACGAGTATCGCGTGGCGCTGCTGCCGGTGGGCGTCGAAGAGCTTTCGCGCGCGGGCCACCAGGTGCTGCTGGAAAGCGGCGCGGGCTTGGGCTCCGGCATTCCCGACGAAGTTTATGCCGAGCACGGCGCGCGGCTGATGCAGGATGCCGATGAGCTGTTCGCCACGGCGGAGATGATCGTCAAGGTCAAGGAGCCGCTGGACAGCGAATGGCCCAAGCTGCGGCCGGGCCAGATCGTGTTCACCTATTTTCATTTTGCCGCCGATCGCCGGCTGACCGACGCCGTGCTGGCCAGCCGGGCCACGGCCGTGGCCTACGAAACGCTGCGCGACGATCAGGGCCGCCTGCCGCTGCTGACGCCGATGAGCGAAGTTGCCGGCCGCATGAGCATCCAGGAGGGGGCCAAATACCTCGAACGCCCGCAGATGGGCCGCGGCATTCTGCTGGGCGGCGTGCCGGGCGTGGCGCCGGCCAATATCACGATCCTCGGCGGCGGCGTGGTGGGGGCCAATGCCGCCAAGGTGGCCGCCGGCTTCGGCGCCGATATCGGGCTGCTGGACGTGAACATGGACCGCCTCCGCTACCTCGACGACGTGATGCCGCCCAACGTCGACTGCCTGTTCAGCGACCGGCACACCATCCGCGAGCAGCTCAAGCGGGCCGACCTGGTGATCGGCGCCGTGCTGATTCCGGGGGCCAAGGCGCCGCGGCTGATCGAAGCGGATGATCTCAAGCTGATGCAGCCGGGCAGCGTGATCATCGACGTGGCCATTGACCAGGGGGGCTGCGTGGCCACTAGCCGGCCGACGACACACAGTCAGCCGACGTACATGGTCGACAACGTCGTCCACTATTGCGTGACCAATATGCCCGGCGCGGTCGGCCGCACCAGCACGTACGCCCTGTGCAATGTGACGCTCCCCTGGGTGCTGCGGATTGCCAGGCACGGGATCGAAACAGCGGCCGCCGCCAGCCGGCCGCTGGCCCGGGCGATCAACATGATCGACGGCGTGACCACCAACCGGGCGGTCGCCGAGACGTTTGGTTTGGCGTTCGACCCGCGATTTGACGTGTAAAATGCAGCAACCAGCCCCCTGATTTGTTGCCCTCCCGCACTCCGCGAACGTACAATCAATCTGTGGGGCAACTTCTGGTCGCAAGCTGCGTCATTTAGCAAAGGCTCCCGCAATGATCGTCCTGCTCGTGGCCATGGCCTTGGGCCAGGCAACTGCCGACCCGGTTCAGCAACAGCGCGAACAGATTCTCTCGCACTTGCGGGCCGACATGCAGGCCAGCGGCAATTTCGACTCGGCCCGGTACGCGCAAGCCGAACAGCAAATCGCCAAACTCTCGGCCGACGAGGTCGGCAAGTTGGCGAGCTACTACACGGGGCTCAAGCAGCGGGTGATGGGCCAGGCCGTGGCCGAGCGCGACCAGGCGATTGCCCTGCGCAATCAGTTGGCCACGACGCTGGCGGCCCGCACTTCGCCGGTATTCCAATACCCGTACCCGGCCATGTCGGCTTACGGACCGGCAACACAGTTTCCGCTTCCGTATGCCCAGCCGCTGATGTACGGCAATGCGGCCCTGTACGCCGGCAGAACCGGCATGTGGGGCGCCAGCGTGTACGGCGCGATGGGACCGTATTCGGGCGTGGGGCAGTATGGCACCGGCTTGTATGGCGGCGTCGGGCCGGGAACGTTGCCCGCGGGCTTTGGGCCGGGCTTTTATCCCGGCGCACTGGGCGGTGTGCCGGGACCATCGACCTTCCCAGGGCCGATGATGATGCTGCCTCCCTACTGAGCCGCGTCCCTTCTGGATCGGCTCGACCGGCCGCGAATCGCCGATTTCGACGATTACCGCCAGCGCTATTTGGCGGTGGCCCGCGACCTGTTCGACAAGCGGTACGTCTTATCCGAGGACCTGCCCCGGTTCGAAAAGGCGGCCGAGCGCCAGCGAGAATTGTTTTCCCAGCGGTAGTGCCGTTTTTCGTTGGTCGCTTTGGCGGTACACTGCGGCCGGTGGCGCAAGTAAACTCCCACGGACCGCAGTCCGGCGGGGCCTGGACGACGATAATCGCGATTTGATGCACGAGCCTGCTATTCCCGCCGAGCATGATCCGTACTCGGCGATGCGGCTGGCGAGCTTTCGGCTGTACCTGGTCGGCAACGCGGTCGCCGTTCTCGGCATGCAGATGCAGGGCATGGCCGTGGGCTGGGAAATCTACGAGCGCACCGGCTCGGAACTGGCGCTGGGCTGGGTCGGCCTGGTGCAAGTGCTGCCGGTGATTTTTCTGGCGCTCCCCTCGGGCCATGTTTCCGATCGCCACGATCGCAAAATCATCGTCATGATCTCACTGGTGGCGATGGCTTCGGCCTCGCTCGTGCTGGCCTGGCTGTCGTGGACGCATGGACCGCTGTGGGGCATGTATACGGCGCTGTTGGCCAGCGGTATTGCCCGCGCGTTTCAGCAGCCGGCCAAGGCCTCGCTGCTGCCGCAGATTGTGCCCCGCGCGCAGTTCTCCAACGCGGTCACCTGGAACATGGGCGCGTTTCAATTGGCCGCCGTGGCCGGCCCGGCGCTGGGGGGACTGCTGATTGCCCGTTACGGGCAGCCGCTGCTGGTGTACCTGGGCGACGTCATTGCCTCGTCGCTGTTTTGCCTGCTGCTGGTGT
>DATCFX010000388.1:0-1167 GCA_036509275.1 Pirellulales bacterium
TGGCCAGCGAATTCAAGAAAGAGCACGGCATCGATCTGCGCAAGGACCACATGGCCTTGCAGCGGTTGCAAGAGGCCTGCGAGAAGGCCAAGAAGGAGCTTAGCTCCAGCGCTTCGACCGACATCAACCTGCCGTTCATCACTGCCGATGCGTCGGGTCCCAAGCACCTGCAAATGAACATCGCGCGCTCGAAGTTCGAGCAGTTGGAAGATCAACTGTTCGAGCGCTGCCGCGGCCCCGTGATTCAGGCTTTGAAAGATGCCAAGCTGCAACCGTCGGAAATCGACGAAGTGGTGCTGGTCGGCGGATCGACCCGCATCCCGAAGGTGCAGGAGTTGGTGCGCAAGATCTTCAACAAGGAACCGCATAAGGGCGTGAACCCCGATGAGGTCGTGGCCGTGGGGGCCGCGATCCAGGGCGGCGTGCTGGCCGGCGAGGTCAAGGACGTGCTGCTGCTGGACGTGACGCCGCTGTCGCTGGGCATCGAGACGCTGGGCGGAATCATGACCAAGCTCGTCGAAAAGAACACCACGATTCCCACCGAACGCAAGCAGGTCTTCAGCACGGCCGACGACAACCAAACCGCCGTCACCGTGCGGGTGTTTCAGGGCGAGCGCGAAATGGCGGCCGACAACCGGCTGCTGGGACAGTTCAACCTGGAAGGCCTGCCGCCGGCCCCGCGCGGCGTGCCGCAGATCGAGGTCAAGTTCGACATCGACGCCAACGGCATCCTCAACGTGGCGGCCAAGGATCTGGGATCCGGCAAAGAGCAAACCGTGCGGATCGAGCAGTCCAGCGGACTGAACGAGGCCGAAATCGAGCGGATGCGCAAGGACGCCGAAAGCCATGCGGCCGAGGACAAGGAAAAACGCGAACTGGCCGAAGCCCGCAACCAGGCCGAGTCGATGTGCTTCCAACTCGAAAAGCTGATGAAGGAGCACGCCGAGAAGCTGGGCGACACGGACAAGCAGCCGCTGGAGGCGGCGATTGCCAAGACGCGCGAAACGGCCAAAGGCACCGACAGCGGCGCGATCAAAGCGGCCATCGCCGAACTGGAGCAGGCCTCGCACGCCGTGAGCAAGGTGCTCTACGAGTCAGGCTCACGCGGCGCCGATAGCGCCACCGAGCAGCGGGCCGCCGGCGCGGCGCCCAAGTCGGGCTCGCCCG
>DATCFX010000389.1:0-1415 GCA_036509275.1 Pirellulales bacterium
CGCGGCAGCTCGATTGGTTTGCCGATCGCCAGGGTCGCGAGCGTGGCCTGCCGGCGGGGCCGCTGCGGCATTACCACTACCGCTGGGTGCCCAAGCGGGCGGGTGGCGTGCGGCTGATCGAGATTCCCAAATCGCGGCTGCGGGCCATCCAGCGCCGCGTGTTGCACGGCATTTTGGAGAACATCCCGCCGCATGATGCCGCACATGGCTTTCGCCGCGGCCGGTCGATCCGGACGTTCGTTGCCCCGCACGTCGGGCAACGGGTCGTCTTGCGGATGGACTTGCAGGATTTTTTCATGACGATTGCCGCCGGGCGGGTTTGCGCCTTGTTTCGCATCACCGGATATCCCGAGGCGGTCGCCGCGCTGCTGGCCGGGCTGTGTACCAACAGCCTGCCTGCCGACGCCTGGGAGGACGAGGCCTACCAGCTTGCCGCCGGCCACACTCGCCGCCAGGATTCGCAGCGCTGGCCGCACTTGCCCCAGGGCGCGCCGACTTCGCCGGCGGTGGCCAATCTGTGCGCCTATCGGCTCGACTGCCGCTTATCGGCCTTGGCGGGGTCGATGGAAGCCCAATATACGCGTTACGCCGACGACCTGGTGTTTTCCGGCGGGCAGGATTTCCAGCGCGCGATCCAGCGGTTCCACCTCTACATCGGCTCGATTGCCTTGGAAGAGGGTTTTCGAGTTCACGCCCGCAAGACGCGGATCATGCGGCGATCGGTTCGGCAGCAAGCGGCCGGCGTGGTGATCAACGCCCGGCCTTGCATCCGGCGTGGCGATTACGACCGCCTCAAGGCAACGCTGCACAACTGCGTCCGCCACGGGCCGGCCACGCAAAACCGCCGGTCCGTCCGCGACTTCAAAAGTCATCTGGCCGGGCGCGTGAGCTATGTCGCGATGCTGCACCCGGCCCGCGGGAAGCGATTGCGAGCGATCTTTGACCGCATCGCCTGGTGAGCCGCATTGCTGGCGAATCTCGCGAGCCCGTGTTTTGCGGCAAACGGTCGTGGTTAGCGAAGCGCCTTTGGCTTGACAGTTGGGCGGGGACGCTGATACGATCCAGCGTTTTGCAGGCTTCCCCCCTGCCGGGCAGTGGCGGGGTGGTAGCGGTCTCGTGGCAGCGTCTCACGGTAAGGAAATGTGATGGCAGTCCCCAAGCGCCGACAATCCAACGCTCGCACCGGATCGCGCCGGGCGCACGATTTTAAAACGCCCAAGCAATTGCACTTTTGTCCCCGCTGCAGCACGGCCCTGCCGTCGCATGTGGTGTGCCCCAATTGCGGCCACTACATGGGTCGCGAGGTTGTCGAGACCGAGGAATAAGTCTCACGCCAGCGTGTGCGGCCCCGCCACCGAACCAAGGCTTGTGCCGGCCTGCAGAGCGCCGCGTGGGTCGCAGGCGGCCGGGTCGTT
>DATCFX010000390.1:0-1429 GCA_036509275.1 Pirellulales bacterium
GTTCAGCCAAAGTGACGACGCGCAATTTAATGCCGCGCGCGGCCAGGGCGTAGCCGCCCACTTCCCAATTGCCGAGATGCGGGGTCACGAGCAGCACGCCTTGTTTGCGATCATGCGCGGCGAAAACGGTATCGGCCCCGATGAATTCGGCGATGAGCGGAGCGGAAGGCAAGCCGGCTTCGCAACGCCACAAATCAACCAGCTTTTGTCCGAAGTTGCGGAACAGCCGGCCGCACTCGATTTCGGCGACTTGACGATTGCCACCGACGACGGGCAAAAGATTATTGATGACAATCTCGCGACGCTCTTCCTGGGTCGCGGCATAAAGAGCCGCCAGCGATTCGGCCAGCCAGTAAAGAAACTTTTGCGGTATAATTCGCACGGCCAGCAGGCCCACCTTCCAGGCGGCGGCGCGATAGATTTTTGGGGGGCGCACCGTGACGGAGGGTTCAGAGTCGATACTAGCAAAACGCCGCCACCAGAAAGGCAGCAGAAAAATAGCGACGAAGCCCGTGCCCAAAATGCCCGCCGCGCAAACCCGGCCCAGGCTGGCCAGTCCGCCGTTGCTGGCCCACGCCAGCGAGCCAAACCCGACCGCCGTGGTCGCGCAACTCAGGACGAGGGCGACGCCAATCTCATGATGAACGGCGGCCACATCGCCGCGATGCCGGCGCAAGGCCAGTTGCATCAGGATGGTGTAATCCACGCCCGCGCCGAGCAAAAGCGGCAGCGCCATGATGTTCATGAGGTTCCAGGACCAGCCGCAGATTTGCATCAGCGCGCACAACCAAAGACCGCTCAAGCCCAGGGTGACGAAGCTGAGAATCACTTCGGTCCAGCGCCCAAACGCCAGCCAAAGCGCGACGACCAACAGCGCCAAAACTCCGGCCAGCATCCAGACCACTTTGGCGGCCATCGTGCGCAATAATTCGCCGGCCAGCGGTTGCCAGCCGGTCAGCCATGTTTCGTCCTGGGGCAATCGATGCGACCACTTCGCCGCCGCGCCCGCCGAAAGCCCTTTGCGCGGATAGACCGCCCCCATGGCCAGGTAGCCATTGGTTTCGCGCGCCACGACTTTTTGCAGGATCCAGCGGCTCAGTTCGTTGTCCGGCCAGAAAACATTTATTGACTGCGCGGCATGGTCCCAGGTCTTGAGCAGCGCGCCGGCCAGCACGAGCGCGTTGGTGGAAAAGCCGTTGGTCAGCGCCATCTGCCGCAAAATGGTTTGGCGGCTGGCGAGAATGCGCGCCGTGTCGCGATTGGCGCGCTGCGCCTCGGGGCGCGGCCAGAGAAGCGTCGGCAGCATGAAGGAAGCGATTTGCTTTTGCTCTTTGGCTTGGGTCAAAGCGGCGTCGAGATTGGTCAAACGCCGCCAGACATCGTTTTCGGTCGCGCCGCGGACCAGCGCGATAAAAGGTTCGTCGGGCTG
>DATCFX010000391.1:0-2667 GCA_036509275.1 Pirellulales bacterium
GACGACCAGGCCCGTGTCGAGCACGGCGTGCTCGAGCGCTTGGCGGGCAGACGGCAAATCGCTATCGCCCAGCGCCGCGGACGCCGCCGCGCGTACCAGGTGGTCGTCGTCGGTCATCAACTCGAGCACGTTTTCCACGACTTGCGGCACCACGGCGATCAGCCGCACGATGCTCAAGGCCCGCAAGCGGCGCTTGCCGGACGAGCTTTGCATTTCCTGCCGCAATTGCGGAATGGTCGTGATGTCGATCCGCTTGACCAGCAGGCCGGTCGTGCGAGCGGCCTCGACGTCGAGCATATCGAACGCCGCCAGAAAGCGCTGAAAGCCGAACTCGCCCAAGCTGTCGCGGGCTGCCTGCCGCACGACGTGGTGCGGGCTGTCGACAAAGGCCAGCAGCATCGGCAGTGCGCCGGCAATGCCGCGATGCCGCAATTGGGCCAGCACGGCGGCCTGCACCTGCGGGTCCGGATCTTTGAGCGAATCGAGCGCCAATTGATTGGCGTCGGTGCCGCTGAAGCCGGCCAAAGCCGCCGCGGCCGCACGGCGACCACCGACTTTGCCGGTTTTCATCAACCGCTCGATGACCGGAAAGGCCTCGCTCGGCTTGACCTTCGAGGCCGTGAGCAACTGCACGGCGGCATGCTGCGCCGCATCGTCCAGGCTATCCAACAGGCTGAAGTCCGACCGCATCCAGACGATGTTTTCCAGTTTCTTCAAGTTGGCTTTGACCGCGGTCGAAGGCGCTGGCCCGATCTTCCGCAGCAGGTTCTCGACAAACTCCCGATCGCCGCGGTGGGCAATGACCGAAATCATGGCCGACGGGGTCTGCGGATGTTCCAGCGAGTTGAGCACCAACCGCGTCACGCCGGGTTTGTCACTGTGTGTCAAGTGTTGAATCAGGGGCACGTAGCTGGCAGTGAGCGGATCCAACAGCAGTTGCACCAGGGTCGCGTTTTCGCGCCCGGCCAGCAACAGAAACGACTCGACGATTTCCTGCCGTTTGTGCTTGGCGAAGTGTTTCGTCGATTCTTCCAGGCCCAAAATCACGTTGCGGCGCACCAACTGCGGATCGCGGCGCAAATGATAATCGCGCGGGCTGGCTAGTTCTTCGTACAGTTGCTCGCACAACGACAACAGCGTTTCGGCGGCCAGCTTTGCGTGGGGGTTCGATTCGTCTTCGGCCGCGGTGACCAGCGTCGGGATCAGGTCGTATTCCTGAAACCAGAGAATCGCCTGGCTGGCGTTGCGTACTAACTGCGGATCCGCATCCAGCACGGCGTCGCGCAGCGCTTGCGACAGCCGGCCGCGATTGTCGCTGATGATCGTCTTCCAATGTTCGTCGACCGTATGCAGCCGGCGAATGATTTCCCGCTGCCCGGCCAGACTGCGGCGGGCAAGGATCGCCTGTAAGGCGCCTTCCTGGATCTCGCGGCGGGGTGAGTCCAACGCGGGAATCAGCACCTCGACCGCCGCCTCATTGGTGGTCTTGGTCAGCACATCGAGCGTGGTTGCGAGTCCGCGATTCACGTCTGGAACCTGCTGGAAAAAACGGTTCGAGCGGGGGGCACCAACATCTCCCCTGTAACAATTAGACTAGGTTACGAATCACTTCTGCCGGCAAGCAGCAGGATGAATTCTGGCAGCATTTCAGAATCCGCGTGCGGATGCTGCCGCATGGAAGGCCTCGTGGCCAGCGCCGGGACGCTTGAGCAGGCTTGATTTAACCGCTCTCCGCGCTCAAACTGAAAAAAGCGATACAACCGGCCGCATGCCGGCCTGCATTCGCCAGCAAGCCCCGTGAACCTTTTCGAGCGCGCCCCATGCCGTTGTCAGCATCCGAGCAGTTGAACCGCGATTTTCTCGAAATCCGAGCCCGGCTGCTGGAAGTGGCCGCCGCGCTGGACCGGCTCGAGCGTGCCGACGGCGATGTGAGCGATGACTCGCGCATGGCCCGCATCCGGCAGGCCATCACCCTGCTCGCTGCCGGCCAAGGCGATCGGGCCGAGCACCTGCAACTGCTGTTCTCGCTCTCGTACGAACCCGGCTGGCGCACGGGAGACCTGCGCCCCGGCGCCGAGCCTTTGTCGGGAGTTGACCATGCCACCTCGGCGACGCCGCGCCCGACAGCGTAGACGCCATTCTGCGAGCGAAAGGAACCGCACATGCCGCATACCACGGAAACAGTGTTTGATCGCGATAACTTTGCGCGCTGGTATGCAAAACGTCACTTTGAGACGGACCCGGGCGTGGAGAGGATTTTTTATCTTCCAAACAACTCGCCGCCGCGGGAGATTCGTCTTTTGGAGATCAATGGGATGATCCCCGAAATGGCGTCCCCTGAACCAATCGACTTCGGCGTTGACATTGGAGGTAGCGGCGGCGAGGGACACACGCTTTACGTACTCGACTTGACTCCTGGTCAGTGGGATGCGATTCAGCGGAAGCAAATGGAGCTTCCGAATGGTTGGGCGCTCGAAGGTAAGCAGGAAATTTGCAGCGGCTGACCCACCCTATGAATGAAGCGCAACGGTTGTGGTCGACGCAGGCGCAAGCCGACCACGACATGTTTGTTCAGCTACGCGGGCGGGACGCCCCAGAGTGCCACTTGCTGCACTACTTACAAATGGCGACGGAAAAACTCAGCAAAGCTTATTTTTGGCGATCGGG
>DATCFX010000392.1:0-1696 GCA_036509275.1 Pirellulales bacterium
CCGTCGCCGACGACCAGGTCAAAGCCCGGCACCAGCACGGATTGTGCCGGCAAGGAGACCGCCGGCCAAAACTCGCCGGCGCCGATGTTCAATTCCAGCGGCACCGAGCGTCCCGGCTGCTGCTGGCCCGGGTAGGTGGCCAGGGCCTCGAGCCGCACAGGCCCCAAACCCAGCGCCTGAGGCGCGATTTCCAGCGACGCTTGTTCCCCGGCCACCTGCGCGAGCACGCGGGTTTGCTGGCAGATGAGAATCCTGTCGGCGCCCGTGGCCCGGCAGGAAAGCTTCAGGGCCTGGTCCCAGCGCGGCGTACGGGTCAAGGCGGTCAGCTCGACCGGCCGATGCTGGGCGTCGACCACGAAGGGCAGAATCGCGCGGCCCTGCGTTTCGACCTCGGTGTCGTCGATGGCCACGGCGCGAAGCTCGTGATAGCCGTCGGCCAAGGTCGCGCTATCCAGCGCGATCCGATCGATCGGCGAGGAGATGGCCATGCGATGGCCGTCGAGAAACCACTGCACCCGATTCGCGGTGGCCGGCGTGACCGCGGCCTGGAGCGACAGTTTGCCGCTGACCGTTTCGCCCGCCTTCAGGCCGGTAATCGTAATCCGCGGCCGGCGAGCCCAAGGCTGGCAGAGCGGGTCGCCGACGATCAACAGTTGATACGGCGCGGCGACCGCCTGGTAGTAGGCTTCGGCCAGGCTCGAGCCGCGCGCGTAATGCACGTGCATTTGCGGCAGCGGGAATTTGGCCTCGATCAGATAGGGTTCGACGACCGCGCCCGACGAGCCGGCCGCACCGTAGCGCAGCCACTCGGTCAGCGGTGTTTGGGGGGCGCCGTCAATGAGCATGCCGCCGGTGCTGGTGAGATGCTCGCAAATGGCGCCGGGCAGAATGCGGCTCAGCGATTTGGGCCACGAGAAATCGGCCACGCCGGCCATCACGCCCTGCACGTCGGATCGGGCGCGTGGGATCGCCTCGGGGATGATTTCGCCGCGCACGCCGAGCTGCGCGAGCTGCTCGACGGCGGCGGCAAACCGCGGCTGGCGGCACTTCGAGCGGATATCGCTGGTGTCGTCGAAATAAATCGTGCCTTTCGGGCTGGTGCCGTCGGCGGCGGCGCTGCGCGTGAGATAGTCCACGACTTCAGCCAGCGAATTGCCGCGCCCGCTGGTCACGGCCAAGGCGGCCGAGAGCATGTAATGCTGTCCGCCGGCTTCCAAGAGTGCTCCGTCGCTGGCCCAGCCGTACCAACTCCGAAAGGCTTGGGTTGTCGGCACGCCCGGCAGTGCGTGTTCCGGCCGGACGTAGTGGTTCGAGTTGAGCGCCACCCAATCCGGACGTCGCGCCCAGATGAGCGGCCACAGGTAAGTCATGCCGGTGAGCGAACCGACGGGGCTGAGATAGTTGGGCAGCGTGAGCCCCTGCATTTCGCCGTGGCCGTCGACCGACAGGGGGAAATCGCTCGAGTACACGACGTAGTCGATGTGGTCGTCCAGCGCATTGCGCTCGATGGCCGAAAGGATCGGCCGCAAAACTTGCCGCCGAAAGGTATCAATGTCCGTTCCCTGCATGCTGCCCGACCAGTCCAAGTACAGCACATTCTCGGGCGGCACTTGGCGGAGGCTGATGTAATGGTTGGCGACGCTCAGCGAGGCCCACGAGCGCTGGTTGACGACCAGTAACACGTTCTCGGGACCGC
>DATCFX010000393.1:0-4511 GCA_036509275.1 Pirellulales bacterium
CTCGAGCCGTTCGTGTACGTCGGGCCGAGGAAACTTGCCGCCGGCATGGCCCGGCTCCGACAAGCCCGAGCACGTTTCGCTGGGCAAGCCCAGGTCGAGCAGTTGGCAGTCGAGCTTGGGGTACTTTAAGCGCAGATACGCAGCGATGTATTCGATATAGCGACCATCGTACGTAATGCTGTCGCCCAGAAACACGACGCGGTGGACGCCTTCGAGCGCGGGCGGCTGGGCCAGTGCCGTGCTCGCCAGCCCGCAGGCGATCGTGCAAGCGGCAATGAATTTGAAACAACGCATGCAGATCTCCCGTCGATCCTTAATCGGACAAGCCCGCCAGTTCGCACAGCGCGGCGGCGACCACCGGCTGCGGGCAACTCCAGACCAGAAAAAACATCGCTTCTTTGCACCAGCGTCCGGCCGGATGTCCGCGGACGTAGCCGCTGCCCTTGGCCGCCGCCAGCGCGGCCTGCGTGGCGCGCAGCACCAGGCTATTGGCCCGGGTGCGCAGCTCCTCGCTTGAGCAGACTTGATCGCCGGCGGCAGTTGCCAGCAAGTCGTGCTCGAGCCGCGCGTGTTCTTGCCGCAAGCCGGCGGCCGCGGGCAGCAAATCAGTCCGGCGCTGGGCTTCGTTGTCGAGCGACTCGAGTGCAGCCGATGCCAGGCCCACGGCCAAGGTCGACGTTTGCAGTCCGCCGGCACCCGAGCCGGAGCGGAGAGACATGACGTTATCCGCCGGGCCCATGAGCAAGGTTTCGGCGCCCAGAAACGCGTTTCGGAATTGGACCGGCCCGGTATGGCTGGCCGAGAGTGCCACGAGCGGCGACGGTTCGCCGGCTTCGACGTCGGGCGTATCAGTCGGTGCGGCCAGCAGCAGTTGCCGGCCGTCGTCGAGTGTCGCCCCCACCACGATCATCGCCGCATGCGAGCCGCCGGTGACCCAGGGGCTGTAGCCATCGAGCACAAAGCCGCCCGGCACGTCGCGGGCCTTGAGCACCGGTTCGGCCAGATGCCGGCGGCTGGTCGTGAGATGCGAAATGCCGACCGTGGCATAAATATCGCCCGCGGCCAATCGCGGCAGCCACTTCTCCTGGGCCGCCGTGTTTTCGGTATCGACGAGCCAGCGGCAGGCGCCGACGCGCTGCGTGATGGTGAAGGTGGTGGTAAGGCAGGCCGCGCTCAACTTGAGATAGCCGCGGGTAAGCTGCTCATCGGACCACTGAAGCCCCCCCAAATGGCGAGGCAGAAACCAGCGAAACACGCCCAACTCACCGCACAGCCGCAGTTGCTTGGCCGGCCAATGGCCGTCGAGATCGAGCTGCTGGCCGCGCTGGCGAAGCTCGCCGCAAAGCGCGTCCAACAGCGGATCGTCGGGCGTTTGAATGTATGCAGTTGCAGCCATATTCACGCAGCACAGGAGATTCACGAAGCCCACGGACTGCGGTCCGTGGGGGAACTACCAAATACGGCCCGACGCACGCGTATCAGATTGGACTCGCCGTCAAGCGTTAAATCAATATAATCAACGGGCCTATAGCCTTGCGTTAAGCGAATGTTTTGAGCCCCCAGGCGGGCGGGCCGCTTTCGATCGTCAACGTTGACAAGGTCCTAGACCGGACCACCTCGTAACCAGGACCACCGAGCCGTTTGGCAAGTGGTCCCTAAGTGCTTCTTACAGGCTATGTTGGGTTCCGACCGAGAGGACGACGAGATGAGCCAGACGGAGATCGCTCCCACGCATGCGGCGGCGAAAAGCAAAATCATCGCTCTGACCTCGGAAAGCCTGTACGACAAGTGCGTCGCACTGGCCCACAATCTCTGGTGGAGTTGGCAGCCCGAGGTCGTGAACCTGTTTCGCGACCTGGATCCGATCCGCTGGCGGCAATTGGACCACAACCCGATTGCCCTCTTAAGCGAGTTCACGCCCGATCGCCTCGAAATGCGGGCGGCCGAGTTGGTGCTCTATAGCCGCATCAATCATGCCTTTCGGCGTTTGAAAGAATACCTGGCCAGCAATCAGACCTGGGCTACGACGCACTCCGGCGTGCTGGGCTCCAAGCCGGTGGCGTATTTTTCGGCCGAATTCGGCATTCACGAATCGGTGCCGATTTATTCCGGCGGCCTGGGCGTGCTCTCTGGCGACCATGTAAAGAGCGCCAGCGATCTGGGCATTCCATTTGTGGCCATCGGCTTGTTTTACGATCAGGGCTATTTCAAGCAGCACCTGGACGGCGACGGCTATCAGACCGAGGAATATCTCGATACGAAAAAAGAAAACGTGCCGATGATCCCGGCCCTCGGCGTCGACGGCAAGTCGATCACCGTGGCGATCGAAACCCGCACCGGCAAGCTGCTGGCCAAGGTGTGGCTGATGCAAGTCGGCCGCGTGCCGCTGTATCTGCTCGACTGCGACGTGGAAGGCAACAGCCCCGAAGACCGCGAGCTGACCAGCCGCTTGTACGGCGGCGACCATCGCACCCGCATCCGCCAGGAACTGGTGCTGGGCGTCGGCGGCGTCCGGGCGCTCAAGGCTTTGGGCATTACGCCCGGCGTGTTCCACTTGAACGAAGGCCATAGCGCGTTCGCGTCGCTGGAAGTCATCCGCATGATGATGGAAGACGACGGCCTGAGCTTCGACGAGGCCTTCCGCGACGTGGCCCAGCACACGACCTTCACGACGCACACACCGGTGCCGGCCGGTCACGACCGTTTCGACGGCGGCCTGATCGAAGAGCACTTAGGCCCGCTGCGCGACAAGCTGGGCATCTCGTTCGACCAGCTAATGGGCCTGGGGCGCGTCGAGCCGCACAACGGCGGCGAAAGCTTCTGCATGACCGTCGTGGCACTCAAGCTTTCGCGCCGGGCCAACGCCGTCAGCTCGCTGCACGGCTACGTCAGCCGCCGGATGTGGGCCCATCTCTGGCCCTGGCGCGTCGAGGAAGAAATTCCCATCGGCCACATCACCAACGGCGTCCACATCCCCAGTTGGCTCGCCTGGCAGATGCAGCAATTGTACGACCGCAATTTTCCCGTCGATTGGCTCAAGCGGATGGGCCAACCCGAGGTCTGGCAGGACATCCACAAGGTCGACCCGGGCGAGTTGTGGGAAACACACCATGCGATGAAGAACCTGCTGCTGTCGTTCGTGCGCCGCCGCGTAAGCCGGCAGTACCGCCGCCGCGGCGAGAGCGACGAGACGGTGGAAATGGCGCGCAGCATGCTCGATCCCAACGTGCTGACCATCGGTTTCGCCCGCCGCTTTGCCACCTACAAGCGGGCCGACCTGATCCTCACCGATCTCGAGCAGTTGTACGAAATGGTCAACGACGCCGAGCACCCGGTGCAGTTCATCTTTGCCGGCAAGGCCCATCCAGCCGACGAGCCGGGCAAGCAGTTGATCAAAAAGATTTCGAACCTGCGGCACGATCCGAAGCTGGCGGCCCGGGTGGCCTTTATCGAGGATTACGACATCAACGTCTGCCGCCATCTGATCCAGGGCGTGGACGTGTGGCTCAACAATCCGCGCCGGCCGCTCGAGGCCTCCGGCACCAGCGGCCAGAAGGCCGTGCTCAACGGCGGCTTGAACCTCTCGGTGCTCGACGGCTGGTGGGCCGAAGCCTACGACGGCTCCAACGGCTTTGCCATCGGCAAGGGCACGAGCCACGTCTCGTATGAGATCAACGATCGCCGCGACGCGACCGATCTCTACCGCGTGCTCAAGCAGCGGGTGATCCCGCTGTATTACGACCGCGACATCGACGGCCTGCCCCGGCATTGGATCAAGCTGATGATGAACTCGATCAGCTCGCTCGGCTGGCGTTTCAGCGCCCATCGCATGGTGATGGACTACGTGCAGCAAGCGTACCTGCCAGCCGCCGGCGGCTTGAGCTCCGACATGAGCGTGCGGTAGCCTGCACGTTGCCTCCGCACGAGTTGCGACCACCCCGGACGCAAAATGCGGGATGCGTGCGGTGTTGGCAAATACCCACCGCCGCCGAACGCTCGCGTTCATAAACGTTTGCATTCAGCTGGAACCGTCGTGCCGACCAGATCGGCGGCTAGGCCGACCAGTTCCTTCAACTGCTTATCGGAGTAATCAAGGCAAGGAGCCTCAGCGTACGATTTGCAGGATAACTGGTCATATTTGGTGGCATTTACGTGCGGCCGCTCGTCGTAGAGCGCACTGCCATGCGTTTTGAGCAACGCTCTGGCAATACAGTCCCGGCTGCAGGGCGGATTGTCATGACGAAACACCCTGTTTATCGGGATGTAGACCGGGCTTCTTTGATTCTCCAGGCGTTCCCGGGTTTCTAACATGATTTGCCTTACGCCGTAGGCGTTCGCCATGTGCGAAATCCCCGTGTCGGGACTTATCAACCCCATCTTATTCACCAGGCGCGTAGCGTGGCGGCTACTCGTCGGGCGGTTTTGCCGGTAGAACATGGCCTTTTCGATCCATGTTCGTGGCAGGGAGGCATCACCGGATGGGTGAAGCGAAAGACTGGCTGGGGGAGCCG
>DATCFX010000394.1:0-1256 GCA_036509275.1 Pirellulales bacterium
GCCATCGCTGAGCTCGTAGACACCCAGCACGATTACCGGAACCTGTGCATCGAGCGGACCTTGTACGCCGACCGTGTCGCCATCGGCGCTGCGCAGTTTCACTTCGACGCGTTTGGCCTTGCCGTGTTCGATCTGGAACAGGTAGTCGCCGTGCCGGTCGTTCAACACCGCCGCTCGCGGCACCGCCCAGGCGGTGAAATCGCTGGTGCGAATCCGCGCACTCAAGGCGGTGCCGGCCACCAGCGTCGCGCCGGCCTCGGCCGGCAACTCGACCTGCGCCGGCAACAGATGGGTTTGCGGATCCACCGCTCGGCCAACCATCCGCAGGTCGCCGATAAAGCCCTTTGACGGGCCGTACACGCTGTGCAGTTGCACCGCCATCCCGGCGTGCAGCGTCGCCCCGTTTTCGGGCTGTACGCCGAGGACGGCAACCAGCGCATGCGCGGGCGTGAAACTGAGCAACGGCGCATTCGCGGCCACGCGCTCGCCCAGACCCACGCTGAGCGCGGTAACCACGCCATCGGCCGGGGCATCGACAGTCTGTTCCGCCGAACCGCCGCCCAGGGCACGCTGCGCGTGCAGCGCAGTTTGCGCATCGGTCTGCGCCTTGCGTGCCGCCGCCACTTGCGATTGCGTGGCCAGTCGCTGTGCCGCCAGCTGTTGGGTGCGTTCGAGTTCGCCGTTGGCCAGCGTCAACGCGGCCTGCGCCTGCTGGTACGCGCTGCGCGTGGCCGGATCGGCCGTGATCTTCAGCAACGGCTGACCCCGGCTGACGGTCTGTCCCGCCGCCACCTTCACGGCGACGATCTGGCCGCCATGCGCCAAACTGATCGTCCGTGCGCTATGCGGATCCCCCATCGCGCTGCCGAACGCCTCGACGGTATCGTGAAAAATCCGCTGCACTGGCATCGCCGTGGTCACCATGATCTCGCTGTCGCTGCTGGCCGTGCTTCCAGCATCCGGGGCGGCACTGCACGCGGCCAACAGGCCACTCAGCAACAGCGCATACACAACGGGCATCGGGAAGGATCGATTCATGGCTTGGACGTTTGGGCGGAGACGGGATGGACGTCGGTATTGCCAAGCAGCGCCTGCAGCGAGATCGCCTGTTTGGCCCGTTCCTGACGCAGGGCGATGAGTTCGAGATCGGTGCTCAACGCATTGCTGCGGATCGCCAGATAGGTGGGCCAGTCCAGCAGGTGCGCTTGCCAGGCGCGTTCGGCAGAGCGGCGAGCGTCGTCGAGCCGATGTGCATG
>DATCFX010000395.1:0-4320 GCA_036509275.1 Pirellulales bacterium
GATTTCACTCGACCGTCACACTCTTGGCGAGATTGCGCGGCTTGTCCACGTCGCAGCCACGCAGGATGGCGATGTGATAGGCCAGCAACTGCACGGGAATCGCCGAGACAATCGGTTGCAGATACTCTTCGACCGTCGGAATCTGGATCACGTCATCGGCAATTTCCGCCACGCGCGAGCCGCCCGCGCAGGTCACGGCAATCACGGGTCCGCCGCGCGCTTTGATTTCTTCCACGTTCGACATCACCTTGTCGAACACCGAGTCGCGCGGCATGAGAAACACGCTGGGCGTATTCTCGTCCACCAGCGCAATCGGGCCGTGCTTCATCTCCGCGGCCGGATAACCCTCGGCGTGGATGTAGCTGATTTCTTTCAGCTTCAGCGCGCCTTCCAGCGCAGTCGGAAAATTGAACTGCCGCCCAAGGTACAGAAAATTGTTGCACTGATAATACTTGGCTGCGATGCGCCGCACCGCCGCATCGGTCTCGAGCGCTTGCTCCACCTTGGCCGGCAACTCTTGGAGCTGCTCGATGATCCGCATGCCTTGGGCATGATTCAGATGCCGCAGGCGGCCGAAATACAGCGCCAGCATGGTCAGCGCCAAGCACTGGGCGGTGAAAGCCTTGGTCGAGGCAACGCCGATCTCCGGGCCGGCGTGCAGGTACAGCCCGCCGTCGGATTCCTTAGCGATCGAGCTGCCAACCACATTGGAGATGGCGAGCGTGGGATGTCCCTGCCGCTTCATCTCGCGCAGCGCGGCCAGCGTGTCGGCGGTCTCGCCGCTTTGCGTAATCGCGAACACCAGCGTGTGATTATCCAGCGGCGGGTTGCGGTAGCGCAGCTCGCTGGCGTATTCCACCTCGACCGGCACGCGCGCCATTTCCTCGATCACGTATTCGCCGACCAGCGCCGAATGCCAACTCGTGCCGCAGCCGGTGAGCAAAAAGCGATCGACCGATCGCAATTGTTGCGGCGAAAGGTTCAGGCCGCCAAAATGCGCCGTGGCATCGTCCAGCTTCAGCCGACTGCGCATGGTGTTGCGCAGCGTTTCGGGCTGCTCGAAGATCTCCTTCAGCATGTAGTGTTCGTAGCCGCCGCGGTCGACGTCCGTGGATTGCAGCGTGAGCGCCTGCACCGCGTGCCGCACTTCGCCCTGGTCGCGATCGAGCACGTGCAACGTGTCGGGCGTGAGCACTGCCAGCTCGTGGTCCGCCAGGTACACGATCTGGTCCGTGTAGCCGACGAGCGGCGAAGCGTCGCTGGCCAAAAAGTGCTCGTGGGCATTGACGCCCACCACCAGCGGGCTGCCCAAGCGCGCGCCGATCAGCACGTCGGGGTACTGGCGGAACAAAATGGCCAGGCCATAGGTGCCGTGCAGTTTGGCCAGCGTGGCACGAACCGCCCGCACCAGCATCGCGTGCTCGGTCGTCAACTCGCCGGAGTCAGAGTCGTGCCGGCCGTCGGCCGCCGCCTGCTCGCTCTCCAGACAACTGGCCAGCAGGTGGGCGATCACCTCGCTGTCGGTCGCCGAACGGAAGCGATAACCTTGCGCTTCGAGCCCTTGCTTGAGCGGCCGATAATTTTCGATCACGCCGTTGTGGGCGATGGCCACCGCGTCGTTGCCGCCGATGTGCGGATGGGCATTTTCATCATTGGCAGCCCCATGCGTCGCCCAGCGCGTGTGGCCGATGCCGACCGTGCCGTCGGCGGGCCGCCGAACCAGCAACTCGTTGAGCCGGTCGATCCGGCCGGCCGCCTTGGCCAGGGCGAAGTGCCCATCGGGCGTGATCGTGGCCACGCCCGCGCTGTCGTAGCCGCGATATTCCAGGCGGCGCAGGCCCTGCACCAAGAAGTTCTGGGCCGGCTGGCCACCGATATATCCGACGATTCCACACATAGGGTCACCCGCACCAAGCCGGCAGGCTGAAAAACCGCCGGCTCTCTTTGAAAAGCGGAAACAAAAATCGCCTTGGCCGGCCGCCGCACGTCCGCGCGCGAGTTTAGCAGATCGCCGCCGGACGACAAAAGCCGGCTCGGCCCGGTAGCCTCCGAATCATTGTCTTGCCGGGAGCAAGTTACTGTTGCGGCCTATAGTCGCGTTGCTCGAATGGCAAGCTAGCGGTGGCTCTGCATCCAGCCCACCAGGGCGAGCACAACTCCAAGTGCTCCAACGAGCCCAGGCATCACGACGACTAGAGCCCAGAATGCTACAGGATTGGACGCGATTATTCCCCTTGATGGCTCGGAAATGTACCCGAGGCCAGTCAGGGAAAGTCCGCCGATAGAAAATGACGAACCAAAAAGCATTCCGCCAAGGCCGACTTTGAAATCCGACCTTTGAAAGAACCACCGCGGAGGCGCGTTTAAGCCGTTTCGCTTCAGCGCTAAATGCGCTTCTTTGATATGCGGAACGAGTACATTTTCTGCGCCGCCATCCAACGCCAAGTTCTCGGCGACGCCCTTGAGGCATTGGTCAAAGAGTTCCGTCAGCGTCGCCGCTGCGTCAGATGCCCGCTCCGTGAGCGGTATCGTCTTGCGTGGCTTGCGACGCTGTTCCGACACTGGCGCACGCCCCTTCCGTCTCGACAGGTTTTAAGAGCTGCGCCAATTCGGCTACGACTTCCGCGGTCCCTGGCGATAGATCATGCTCCGCAAGTTGCTGCAGCGCTCGGTAAACGAACGCAACGGCTTCCTCAACGTCTTTCGTAGTGACAAGCGGCAAGCCGCTCGATCGTTGCTTCGCGTTATGTGCGGCGACACGACTTAAAAGCTTCGCAATATCTCTTGATCGGTGGCTAAGCAGGCTGTCTGCATCTTTTGAAATAACGAAGGTGCCAGCTTCTTCTTCGAACGTTGTTGCCACGATATGGACCTCCCTGGCCGGTGCGCGACCGATTCCAATTCCATTAGGAACAATCGACGTTCGCAGGCAGGCAGATTAACGGTTTCAGCTAGCGCGAGCTACGGCGCCTTCCTAGCGAAATAGTGCCAGCGCTGAATCATACGGCTCCAGCATAGTCCGTGCCCCCACGTCTGCAATGGGTCGCATAAGCCATCGTTTATGAATGCCGTGGCCATATACCCCCGCTAGTATGTGCTGACCTGGACGGCACTGCGCCGAATAGCTCGTCAAAGCTCCGAACGTGTCGTGTAGAATGGCCGCCAAGGGCTTCGATGGCAGTGACCTCGAAAGGCGGTACCGCCGGTGGTTAGCCTCAATAGTTACGTGGTCATTCCCGCGCGTTTGGCCTCGACCCGGCTGCCGCGCAAGCTGCTGCTGGCCGAGACGGGAAAGCCCGTCATTCAGCACACGTACGAGTCGGCCCGGCGGGCTCGGCGGCCGCAAGGAATTTGCGTCGCGACGGATCACGACGAGATTCTGCAAGCCGTGCAGGCTTTTGGCGGCATGGCACGCATGACCAGCGCCGACTGTGCCAGCGGCACCGACCGCGTGGCCGAAGTGGCGCGCGGGCTGCCCGAGGCTGACATTATCGTCAACGTGCAAGGCGACGAACCGGAAATCGCCGGCGAAGCGATCGATTGCGCCATCGAGCTGCTGGAAGCATCGCCCGAGATCAACATGTCGACGCTGGCCACGCCGATTCGCAGCCGCGAGCTGCTGCTCGACCCGGCCTGTGTCAAAGTCGTGTTCGACCATCGGCATCGGGCCATGTATTTCAGCCGCAGCCCGATTCCCCATGCGCGCGAGTGGAGCGACAGTTTTTTCCATGCCCCGCTGCCGGTTTTTTACCAGCACATCGGCTTGTACGCCTATCGGCGTGAATTCCTGCTGCGGCTGGCAACGCTGCCGCCGGCTGATCTGGAGCAAGTGGAGAAGCTGGAGCAATTGCGAGTGCTTGCCGCCGGACATGCGATTGCCGTGGCCGTGGTGCCGCAGGCCGCCCGCGGCATCGACACGTTGCCCGACTATCGGGCGTTTGTCCAGCGTCAGCTAGCACGGTAAGATGAGCGAGCGAAGCGGTGGCCCCCTCTCGTCGAGAGGCGCCGGCCCCGGTTCGTTGGGCGCTCGCGAAGCGCGAACCAGCGAACAGCTCGCGGCAGGATGCAACCGGAAATCTCCCCTCTCTCGCAGGATGACAAATTCCCCGATGGCCAAACATATTTTCGTGACCGGCGGCGTGGTCAGTTCTTTGGGCAAGGGACTCACCAGCGCGTCGGTCGGCATGCTGCTCGAGCAGCGCGGGCTGCGCGTGCGGATGCAAAAGCTCGACCCCTATATCAACGTCGATCCGGGCACGATGAGCCCTTACCAGCACGGCGAAGTCTACGTGCTGGACGATGGCAGCGAAACCGACCTCG
>DATCFX010000396.1:0-1505 GCA_036509275.1 Pirellulales bacterium
CGCTCGCCACGCGCACGGACGTTCGTCACACGCATCGCCCCCCTTCGACTTTTTCGCCGTTGTGTTATCCTGACGGCGCGATGTTCGCGTTGAATTGAATCTGTCGAGCCAGGGAGTTTTTGCCATGTCAACCAGTTTGCCGAATATGGTGCAGTGGATCCGCACTCTGCTGGGGGGCGATCGTGCCGCCGGGCAACGCACGCTGGAACAATATCTCGATGCCATCCCGCGTCTGGACTCGCTCGATGGCCTGCCCCGTGGCACCCCCGTGCTGGTGCGCGGCGACCTGGACGCCAAGCCGGGACCGAAAGTCGGCGAAGGCGACATCCGGCTGCGTTCGATGCTCGACACGCTGCGCCACGGCCGGCAGCACGGCTGGAAGCAGGTGATCTTCGGCCACATCGGCCGCAAGCCCGAGGGAAGTTTGAAGGCGGTCGCCAAGCGGCTGGCCGAGCTGTTGGGCTGCGACGTGCCGCTGGTGGATGATTGGTACGACGAAAGCTCGGGCACGATCAAGGATCACGTCCGCAAGACGATCGAGTCGGCCCCGCCCGGCGCCGTGCTGATGTTGGAAAACACGCGGCGCTACCCCGTCGAGCGGCTGCTGTGGGACGCGAAACCAGAGGATGCGGCGCGGCTGGCCGAGCCGCTGGGCAAGTTGGCCACCGAGTTTGCCGACAAGGTGGCCCGCGTCTACGTGAACGAGTCGCTGTCGGCCGGCAGCCTCGACAGTTCGAGCACGATCGTGCCGGCCGCGATGCAGCACGTCGCCTTGGGCCACTATGTCGCCGAGCAATTCGACGGGCCGATGCGGCGCTGCCTGGCCACGCAGTTGGTCGTGTTCAGCGGGCTGAAAACCGACAAGCTCGACGACCTGGAGGCGATGATCAATCGTGGCACGGTCCGCGTGGTGTTCACCGCCGGGTCGCTGGCCATGGCGCTGAAGAAGGCCGACGCCGAACTGGCCGGAAAGCAGTTTTCGATGGGCGTGGCCGAGGCCGGCGGTCACGAAGAAAAGCCGTATTACATCAGCCGCGACCGCATCGAGCAGGCCAAACGCATGCTCCAGCAAGGCCGGGCCAAGGGGATCGAGTTCGTGCTGCCGGTCGACTTCGTGCTGCAGCATGGCGGCGAGTCCGATACGATCGGCGCCAGCGATCAGCAGTTTGACGTCGGACCCAAGACCAGCCAACTTTTTGCCGAAAAGATCGAGCAGTTCGTGGCTACGCAGGGCTCCGGCAGCCAGCCGGCCGTGGCTTTTCACAACGGCGTGTTCGGCATGTTTGAAGATCCGCGCTTCGAGCACGGCACGCGGCGCTTTGTCGGGCAGCTCAAGCGGCTGAAAGACGCGGGCGTGGAAGTGTACGTCGGCGGCGGCGAAGGCGGAACCGCGCTGGAGAAATACGGCGAGCCGCACTGGATCACGCACTGTTTTACAGCCGGCGGCACCGTGCTCAATGCCCTGGGCAGCTCGCCCGTGCCGTATCTCGTGGCCCTGCACATGG
>DATCFX010000397.1:0-1593 GCA_036509275.1 Pirellulales bacterium
TCGCCCACGCTGAGCCGCCTGGAGACGCGCGCCACCCGGGCGCAGGCAGTGGCGCTGCACGGCGTGCTCATCGAGCAGTTCATCGCCGCCCACAAGACGGCACCCACTGAGCTCGTGCTCGACATCGACGCCTCCGATGTGCCCTTGCACGGCAACCAGGAGCGAGCCGAGTTCCATGCCTACTACGACTCTCATTGCTACCTGCCGCTGTACGTGTTCTGCGGCCAAGCGATGCTGGCGTGCGTGCTTCGGCGCAGTCGCATCGACGGGGCCAAGAACGCCGCCGCCGTGATCAAGATGCTGGTGCAGCGGCTGCGCTGTGCCTGGCCTCATACACGAATCATCGTGCGCGGCGACTCCGGGTTCTGCCGCCAGCGCTTGCTGCGCTGGTGCGAGCGCTCGGGCGTGAGCTACATCATCGGGCTGGCTCGCAACGCCCGCCTGGAAGCGCAGGTTCGCTTGGCCGAACTGATGCTCGCCGACGAGTACGAGCGCAGTGGCACCAAACAGCGGTTGATCGACGAGTTCACCTACGCCGCCGACAGCTGGGACATCGAGCGGCGCGTGGTCACTCGGCTCGAGCATGGCAGCCTGGGCAACAACCCGCGCTTCATCGTGACCAATCTCGAAGGCAACGCCGTACAGCTGTACGAGCGGCTCTACTGCGCCCGGGGTGAGGCCGAGAACCGCATCAAAGAAGCGCAACTCGATCTCTTCGGAACCCGTGCGAGCTGCCACCGCTTCGCGGCCAACCAGCTGCGCTTGCTGCTCGCAGCGTTGGCCTACACGCTGATGCAGCGGCTGCGCGAGCTCGCCCTCAAGGGCAGCGAACTCGAACGGGCAACAGCGGCGACGATCCGCTCACGTCTGCTCAAGATCGGTGCAGCCATCGTGCGCAACACACGCCGCGTGCGCGTGCTGCTGGCCTCGCATCATCCGCTGCGCGTCTTGTTCCTCAGTGCCGCTCAGGCCCTGGCCCCCTGAGCCTCATCCAGTGCTGTCCCCGGCACGCTGATAAACAACGGGGGTAAGGGGGCGCCATCTCCAAAAACAGCACTTGCCCCATCCAGCACCTCCCTGCGCAGCCACGTTCGGCCCGAAACGCCCTGATCACGTCGAATAAGCCGCGAAACTCGGTACTGACGAAATGTCCGGGCTAGAGCTTCGGCAGGCCGGGCAGCACGACGCTGATCCACGGCACCGCCACGAGCAGCGCCAGGACCGGGACCTCGGCGAAGACGAACGGCGTCACGGCGCGGAAGATCGCCCGCGTCGAGACGCGGGGAAGCAGGCACGACGGGATGCGGTCATGGCGAAGCTCTTTCGAAAGGCATTCGAGTTAAAAACCGGAGGCGTATCGTGTGCGGCTCGCGGCAGACGAGCCGCCGCGTCGCGCAGGCAATCGCGAGCCGCATGGCTTGCCTGCATCAGCGGCTGATCGTCGATCTCGTAAGCCCCTTATGTGTCAATCAATTCAGCAGGCCGTCGTCGGCTTCATCGGCCTGGGCGTGATGGGCGGTCCGATGGCCGGACACGTGTCGCGGGCTGGCCACGCAGTTCGCCTCTTCGACGTCGCACCCGGCCGCGCCGCCG
>DATCFX010000398.1:0-3262 GCA_036509275.1 Pirellulales bacterium
GAGCGCCGGCAGGTTCCAACGCGGGGCTCGGTCCTTTATCATGGCTGCGTGGGAGCAGCCGTTCGTTTTCGGAGTGACGTGATGAAACTCAGCGTGTTGCTGGCCTTGACGGCGCTGGCGCCGGCGGCGGTTGCGGCACAATCGGTCTCGTATTTTCGCAGCGATCATGGCGTGGCCGCGGGCGATAGCCGGCTGCCCGAGCAGATCGAACAGCCCAATTGCCTGGCCTGGCGGCAAGCGCTCGAGCCCGGGCATTCGACGCCCTGCGTCGTCGGCGATCGCGTGTTTGTCACCACGTTCGACGGCAAGCAACTGGCCACGGTCGCGCTAAACATGGCCGACGGCCATGTGCTCTGGAAGCAGGTGGCGCCGGCCAAGCGCATCGAAGTCTATCACCCGACCGGCAGCCCGGCCGTGGCGACGCCGGCCAGCGATGGCCGACGGGTGTTCGTGTTCTTCGGCAGCTACGGCCTGCTGTGCTACGACCTGGATGGCAAGCTGCTCTGGTCGCAGCCGCTGGGCCCCTTCCAGGATGAATTCGGCTCGGCCAGTTCGCCGATCCTGGCCGACGGCAAACTGTTCATCAACGAAGACCACGATATCGACAGTTTTCTGCTGGCGGTCGATCCCGCCAGCGGTCGCAGCTTGTGGAAGACGGCCCGCGACGGGTTTACCCGCAGCTATTCGACGCCCGTGATTTGGAATCCCGGCGGCGGGCGGCAGTTGGTGGTGGCCGGGGCCTTGGAGTTGGCCGGCTACGATCTGGAAACCGGCCGGCAGTTGTGGCGGATGGAAGGGCTGGCGCGGATCGTCAATCCCACGCCGGTGGTCGACGGCCAGCGGCTGTTTGTTGCCACCTGGTCGCCCGGCGGCGACACGGACGCGCGGATCGCGATGGAGCCCTGGTCGCTGGCGCTGGAGCAATGGGACGCCGACCAAAACCGCCAGCTCACGCGTGCCGAGGTGGACAACAAAGAAGTGCTCGATCGCTTCTATCGCATCGACCTGAACCAGGACAAGTCTCTGGACCAGGGAGAATGGACCAAGTACGCCCAGCTATTCGAGCGGGCCCAAAACAGTCTCGTGGCGCTGGGCCCCGGCCAGGTCGGCGGGGCGCCAAAGGTCCTGTGGCGCTATAGCAAGGGCTTGCCCTATGTCACCAGTCCGCTGGAATACCGCGGCATTTTGTACCTGCTCAAGGATGGCGGAATTGTTTCCTCGCTCGACGCAGCCAGCGGCAAGCTCATCAAGCAAGGCCGGGCCCGCGGCCCCGGCGGATATTTTGCGTCGCCCGTGGCCGCCGACGGCAAAGTGTACCTGGTGAGCGAAGCGGGCGTGATTTCCGTGCTGCAGGCGGGCGGGCACTGGCAAGTGCTCGCGTCGCGTGATCTGGCCGAGCGCACCATGGCCACGCCGGTGATCGACGGCCCGCGGCTGCTGGTGCGCACGGAAAAAGCCCTCTATTGCTTCCGCTCGCCGGCCGAAGCCACCGCCGCGGCCCGTTAAGATCGACCGGCCCGCTGGGCTGGCTGGAAGGGGGTATTCATCGATGCTGCGCTTCCCCGGCAGCAGCTACCGCGGGCCGCTAGCGCCGCTCGATGCGCGCCAGCAGCAGTTGCAAGCCGCACTGGCCGAAGACGTGAGTTGGCTGGCCGGGCAAATCGGCGAGCGGCATCTCGGCATGCCGCGCCGGCTGGATGCAGCAGCCGAGTCCATCGCCCAGTCGCTATCGGCGTCGGGCTACGCCGTCGAGCGCCAGACGTTCGATGCCGGGGGCCACACGTGCGCGAACCTCATTGCCGAGCTTCCCGGCACGGACCTGGCGGGCGATATCCTGGTGATCGGGGCGCATTACGACACCGTGGTCGACTGCCCGGGCGCCAACGACAACGGCAGCGGCATTGCTGCCGTGTTGGCGCTAGCCCGGCTGTGGGCCGCCGTGCGGCCGGCCGGCACGCTGCGGTTGCTGGCGTTTGCCAATGAAGAAGCCCCGTATTTCGGCGATCCGCGGATGATGGGCAGTTGGATCTATGCCCGGCGCTGCCGCCAGCGGGGCGAACGCATCGTCGGCATGCTGAGTTTGGAGACGATCGGCTATTACTCCGACGAGCCGCACAGCCAGCGCTATCCGCCGCCGTTGGGGCTGTTTTATCCGTCGCAGGGAAACTTCATCGGCTTTGTCGGCAACCTGCGCTCGCGGCACCTGGTGCGCGATGTGATCGAGCGTTTTCGGCGGCATGCGCAGTTTCCTTCCGAGGGGGCCACGCTGCCCGAGCGCGTGCCGGGCGTCGGCTGGTCGGACCATTGGGCCTTCTGGCAAGAGGGCTATCCCGCGCTGATGGTAACCGACACCGCGCCGTTTCGCTATCCGCACTACCACACGCCGCAAGACACGGCCGACAAGCTCGACTACTCCCGCATGGCCCGCGTCGTGGCCGGCCTGTCCGACGCCGTGCTCGAGCTGGCCGGTGGCGGGCAGCAGTAGGAGGGGGCCTTTCCGAGCGTTGACCGCCACTCTGTTTCCCTCCCAAGCGACTTGACGCGAATTTTGGCCACCTGTAGAATCTCGCCCAAACCCGAACGGGTATATGGAGTTGCGTGCGGATCGAAGGTAGAAGCCTCCATCGCTCGCTCGGGATACGAAATCGGGGAGACAGCGGCATGTCCAATGCGTCGTCGGGCTCAGGCGATATCTTCGATCTGCGAAGAATTCGCCGGCTGGTCGAGCTGATGAATGAGCACGACTTGGGCGAAATCGATTTGCGCGAGGGCGAACTGCGCATCCGCCTGCGCAAGCACCAGGAACCGGTCGTCACCACGTACGAGCCGCGCTACCAGCCGCAGCCCGCGGCGAGCGAAGCCCGCCCCGCCGCGGCGCCGGCCGCCGCCGAGCCGGCCGCGAGCGATGCGAACATGGCCGTCGTCAAAAGCCCGATGGTCGGCACCTTCTTCGTCTCGCCCAACCCGGAATCGCCCGCGTTTGTGAAAGTCGGCGACCACGTCGGTCCGGAAACGACGGTGTGCATCATCGAAGCCATGAAGGTGTTCAACGAGATCCCAGCCGAGCTGGCCGGCCAGATCGTGGCGGTGCTGGTCGAAAACGGCGAGCCGGTCGAGTTCAACCAGCCGCTGTTCAAGATCAATACCCGGCAATAGCCGTGTTGGAGTGTGCCGCGGTTTCCGCGGATCCTGCATGTTCAAGCGCATCCTGATTGCCAATCGCGGTGAAATTGCCCTGCGCGTGATTCGGGCCTGCCAAGAG
>DATCFX010000399.1:0-5114 GCA_036509275.1 Pirellulales bacterium
TGCTGGGACTCATTTGCGAAGCCTTGCTCACCGGGGCGTTGCACGAAGACGCGCTGGCCGATGTTTGCGATGGCTTCGGCGGCGGTTGGACGCGGGAAGACGTGCTGCGAATCCTCGACGATAGCCGTGTCGGCAGCTACGGCGTGCTAGGGCTTTGTTTGGCCGTGTTGTTGCGGGCCGGTTTGTTTGCCTCGCTCGCGCCAGGCCACATGGTCGCGGCCGCGATGGCCTCGGCCACCTTGGGGCGCTGGGCTATGCTGCCGGCGATGGCCGCGCTGGCGCCGATCGCCGGCCGGCCCAGCCTGGCCCAGCAGCCGAACCGCAAGTTGGGCCGCTGGCAAGTGCTGGTCGGCAGTCTTCTGGCGCTGCCCGGCGTGTTGCCGATGGCCTGGCTAATGCCGGTGCGCTTGATTTGCGCCGGCGCCGTGCTGTTGTTCCTGGTGCCGGTGGCGGCCGCCTATTTTCGCCGCCGGCTCGGCGGACTCTCCGGCGATTGCCTGGGCGCGTTGTGCTATCTGGCGCAGTTGGGAGTGCTGGCCTGCGCGGCCGCCGGCTGGGCTTCATGACCCAAGCCGACGCGCTTCGCCGCGTGGTGCTGGTGCGGCACACGAGCGTCGAGGATGCTTGCCGCGGGCGCTGCTATGGCTCGAGCGACGTGGCATTGAGCGAGCAAGGCCGGCAGGAAGCGCGTGAGCTGGCGGCGCGGGTCGCCAACTGGCCGATCACGCACTTGTTTCATAGCGGACTGACGCGCAGTCGCGACTGCGCCGAGTTGATCGCGGGCCTGTGCGGTGTGGCCGCGATCGCCGCGCCGGAGTTGGCCGAGATGCACTTTGGCGATTGGGAACTGTGTACCTGGGACGCAATTCATGCCGCGGCGCCCGATGCGCTCGATCGCCTGCTGGCCGAGCCGGCGACGTTCGCGCCGCCGGGAGGCGAGACGCTGCTGGCCATGCGCGATCGCGTGTTGCACTGGTATCGGAAACTGCCTGCGGCCGGCTTCATCGTGGCCGTCTCACACGGCGGACCGATTGCCGCCCTGCGCGGGACACTGGCCGGGCTGCCGCCGGCCGCCTGGCCCCAGCTCATTCCACCGCATGGGGAACCCGTCGAGTTGGAGTGATCCGCGTAAGGATCGAACGAAAAATAACTTCCGTTTTTGCCGGCCCCTCTCCCTGCCCTCTCCCGCAAGCGGCGAGGGGTTTGCGGAGAAGTTATTTTTCGTTCGATCCTAAGACCGGAGCGCTGACAGCACATGGCTGTCGGAAATCGGCATGGGCTGCATGCGGCGGCCGGTCCCAAGCCACGCTGGTAACGCGACTGCCAACGGCGTGCGCTCTCGCCGGCAACGCGCGTCCATCATGTGTTGGCCCCACGAGACTTGCGCCGTAGTCCGGCACGGCGCGAGAGTTGCAGAGGGGCTGCCCGCCGGATCACGAGTTCGGGCCGCCTCTCAACAGCCCGGCGATCGGGCTTCTTCTGCTGTGTCGCGCTAAGGTTGACGACGCAAGCCGACAGCGTCCTGGGAATGGCGCGTGCGCCCGGCGGAAAATGAGTCCCACAGGCGCGGTCGAGTGATTCGCGGCACGAGCTTTAACAGCGCTTTCGAACTAAGGAGTCCTGTACGTGGCAGATACAAAACGACCGAGAGTTGTGGTCATCACCGGGGCTTCGGCGGGCGTGGGACGCGCGGCAGTTTGTGCTTTCGCGCGGCAAGGGGCAAAGATTGGCCTGCTGGCTCGCGGCCGCGCGGGCCTCGAGGGTGCTCGCCGCGACGCCGAGGCGTTGGGCGGCCAAGGCCTGGTCGTGCCGACTGACGCAGCGGATCCCGACCAGGTGGAAGCCGCGGCGGCCGCGGTCGAGAAGGAGTTTGGCCCGATTGACGTGTGGGTCAACGATGCCATGTGCTCGGTCTTTTCGCCCGTCAAAGAGATGACGCCCGCCGACTACAAACGCGTGACGGAGGTGACGTACCTGGGTTATGTGTACGGCACGCTGGCCGCCTTGAAGCGCATGCTGCCGCGCGACCGCGGCACGATCATCCAGGTCGGCTCCGCACTGGCTTATCGCAGCATCCCGCTGCAGTCGGCGTATTGCGCGGGCAAGCACGCCATTGCCGGCTTTACGGATTCGCTGCGTTGCGAGCTCATCCACGACAACAGCAACGTGAAGGTCACGATGGTGCAAATGCCGGCGATGAACACGCCGCAATTCGATTGGGTCAAGAGCCGCCTGCCGCGCAAGCCCCAGCCGGTGCCGCCGATCTACGAGCCGGACGTCGCGGCCGACGCCATTGTGCATGCCGCGAGCCACTACCGGCGCGAGTGGTTCGTGGGCGTGCCTACCGTCGTGGCGATTCAGGGCAACAAAGTGGCGCCCGCTTTCGGCGATTGGTATCTGGGCCGGCAAGGCTATGGCGCCCAGCAATACGATGGCCTGGCCGACCCGCATCGGCCGAACAACCTCTACGAACCGGTCGACGAGCACGTCGATCACGGCGCCCACGGCGATTTCGATCGCCGGGCGCATGGCCAGAGCCTGCAACTCTGGGCAGACCAGCGCCGTGGGTGGATCGCCCTGGCCGGAGTCGCCGGCGGAATTTACAGCGCGGTGCGCAGCGGCGGTGCGAAATGCTGGCAAGGCGGGCTGCTTGGTCTGTCGCTGGGAACGCTCGGAGCGCTGGGGCTGGCGGCAATTACGAAAAAGTCTGCCGTCAGACGCGCGGCGCTGCCGCCCATGAAGCCGGCCGGATGGCAGCATCGCGCCCGCGAAGCGGCGGGCGAGAGCGTGCCGAGTCAAAGCGTCCACCCCACGTAAGCGTCGACCGAAAAGGCCAGGAGATTTCAGGATGACGAGAGCACTTTCTCATTTGCCGCACTTGCACGGCGGGCCGGGTGGCCCGGCGCACTGGGCTCCCTCCGCAAAAACCGGCGTCGGCACAGCTTTGCATCCGGTCAGCAATATCTGGTTCACGCTCAACCGCGGCATTTTGACCGAAGTGTTTCACCCGACCGTGGATTCGGCTTGTACGCGCGACCTAGGGCTACTTATCACGGATCGGCAGGAGTTCTTTTCCGAAGAAAAGTGCGACACGCATTCGGAAGTGAGTTACCTGGCCGATGGCGTGCCGGCTTTCCACGTCGTGAACACCTGCGCGCGCGGCCGTTATCGTGTGGAAAAACGGGTGCTGACCGATTCTTTCCGCCCGACGCTCTTGCAGGAGGTCACCTTCCAGCCTTTGACCGGAAAATTGAGCGACTACGCGGTCTACGCACTGCTGAATCCGCACTTGGACAACCAGGGGGGCGGCAACACCGCCTGGCTGGACGAGTTCAAGGGCGTGCCGATGCTGTTCGCTAAGCGGAATGGCTTGATCCTGGCGCTGGCCTGCTCCGTGCCCTGGCGGAAGCGCTCCGTGGGCTTCGTGGGCACCACCGATGGCTGGCAGGATGTTTCGCAGCACAAGCAAATGACTTGGATGCACGAGCGGGCCGAAGACGGCAATGTGGCCCTAATCGGCGAAGTGGACCTGGCAGCTGGCGACGGCCGGTTCCTGCTGGCGTTGAGCTTCGGCCGCAACGAGGGCGAGGCAGCTTGCCGTGCGCGGGCCAGCCTGGAGCAAGGCTTCGAAGCAGCCCGTTCGGTCTACGTGCGCGACTGGACCAATTGGCAACAGGGCCTGCTCAAGCTCGAGGGATCGAAGGCGCATCCGCAGAATCTCTACCGCATCAGCGCGGCCGTGATGCGCACGCACGAGGACAAGTATTTTCCCGGCGGCATCGTCGCCAGCCTCGCCACGCCTTGGGGTTTCTCCAAGGGCGACGGCGACATGGGTTATCACCGGCTGTGGCCCCGCGACATGATCCAAACGGTGGGCGGCCAGTTGGCCATTCAGCAGCACGAAGACGCCCGGCGTGTGCTCTCCTACTTGCGTGTCACGCAGGAGGCGGACGGCCATTGGCCGCAGAACATGTTCACCAACGGCACGCCATCGTGGAATGGCATCCAGTTGGACGAGACCGCGTTCGTCATCCTGCTCGTGAATTTGGCGCGCCGCGAAAATGCCTGGGACGACAACGACGTGGCCGCGTTCTGGCCGATGGTGCGGCGCGCGGCTAGCTACCTGGTCTGCCACGGCCCAGTGACGCCGCTCGACCGCTGGGAGGAGGAGTCGGGGTATTTCGCGTCGACGATGGCCGTGGAAATTCCCGCCTTGCTAATCGCCGCCGAGTTGGCCCAGCGCGCCGCCGAACCGGAGGTCGCCACTTATCTGCGCGAAACCGCCGACGCCTGGTACGCGATCATCGACCGCTTGATGTACGTGACGGACACGGACCTGGCTCGCCAGGCCGGGGTAGACGGCTACTACGTGCGTTTCGCTCTGCCCGATCAGTTGCAGGCCGAAAAGCCAGCCGCCGGCTCCGTGACGCTCAAGAACCATGCCAAGGGTGAGGGCCAGCACGCGGTGGCCGAGATTGTCAGCCCCGACTCGCTGTGCCTGGTTCGCAACGGGCTACGCGCCGCCGACGACCCGCGGATCGTCAACACGGTGCGCGTGATCGACAGCCTGCTGAAAGTCGACACGCCGCACGGGCCTTGCTGGCACCGATATAACGACGACGGTTATGGCGAACACGCGGATGGATCGCCGTTCGACGGAACTGGCATCGGCCGCGTCTGGCCACTCATGACCGGCGAGCGCGCCCATTACGAGTTGGCGGCCGGCCATCGCGACGAAGCAGAGGAGCTGCTGCGCGTCATGGAACGCCTGGCCAACGAGAGCGGGCTGTTGCCCGAGCAGATCTGGGACTCGCCCGACATTCCGGAGCACGGGTTGCGCTTCGGGCGGCCTTCGGGCTCGGCCATGCCGCTGGTCTGGGCACACGCTGAATACGTAAAGCTACGCCGTTCGCTGCACGATGGAAAGGTCTTTGACATGCCCGCGCAGGCAGCGCGGCGCTATCTCGTCGAGAAAACCGACTCCCCGCGCGTTTTTTGGCGATTCGAACAGCCCTGCTCGGTGATGGCGATGGGCAAGATCCTGCGACTGGAGGTGTTGGCCGCGGCCGTGGTTCGTTGGAGCCATGACGGCGGACAGACACAGCAGGAAATCC
>DATCFX010000400.1:0-2659 GCA_036509275.1 Pirellulales bacterium
ATCGCGGGCCGAACATGAATCCCGTCGTCGTCGAGCGGCTGATCCAAGTGGCCGAGAAGCAGAGCATCGCCTACCAGCTTGCCGCCAGCGGCCGGGCCACGCCGACCGATGCCAACACCATGCAAGTCAGCCGCGGCGGCGTGGCGACCGGGCTGGTGAGCGTGCCCAACCGCTACATGCACAGCCCCGTCGAAATGATTTCGCTGGACGACATCGACCACACCGCCGATCTGCTCGCCGGCTTCGCCACCAGCCTCCGCGCGAGCGACGACTTCCGGCCGTAACGCCCCGTAGGCCCGGCGAGCCGAGCCGGGCCGCGTGCGAGTTGCGGGCGGTTCCGAGCAAGCCGTATTATAAACTGCGGGGTAGGCCGCTACAGGCGTTGCGGCGGAGGCGGAGGAGAAAAGGCAAATGAACGAACAAAAGTTCCCGCCGGGTTGGGACGCGGACCGCGTCAGACGGGTGCTCGAACAGTCCGAAGCGCTTTCCGAGGAGGAACAGGTCGCGGAGGATGAGGCCGCCGTTGAGGCAGGTCGCGGCCAGGTTGTGATCGCAGTCCCCGAGCATCTGCTCCCGGCAATCCGGCAGCTATTGGCCGCGGACGCAAACCGCTAGGCGCTGTGGCCATTTTAACGCACCGGCTGGCTGAGAGCTTCTTCGAGCGCCGGCTCGGGCAGCGTATCGATCGGCTGAGCGGCACCCTGGTCCAAGACTGCCGGCGCGGGGCTCGGGGATTGCAGTCCACGGCAGCGCGCGCAGCGCCGATAAGCGGGGAGCACCAGTTCCAAGATCGATAGCTCGGGAACGACAATGCGGTCGCCGGGCATGAGCCGCAGGTTGGCCGACGTGTCGCCGGATTGCAGGATCTGCCGGTAGCAGATGGGGATCTCGGTCTGGCCGCTTTGCGCCGGGTTGAGCCGCGTGAGCAGCATCCGGCAGAGGGATGCATGCGCGGTGAGGCCCTTGGCGGCCGCGATCGCGTCCACGATGGTTTCGTGTCCGGTCAACGGATACGCGCCGGGGGCGTTGACCTCGCCCAGCACGTAATACACGTCGCCAGCGGGCTTCGACAACCGCACGCTGATGCGAACGGGGTGCAATTCCAGCGCCTCGACCGCCGCGCTGGCATCGACTTCGACCTGCTCCAGGGTCTGGCCGGCGACGAACAGCCGCCCGTATTTGCCCAAGTCGATCGAGCCGTCGAGCCTTACGGTTTGCTCGCCCATAAACTTCACCGACCGCCGGCGCGTCAGCGGTTCGAGCGTCAAGCCGTCGGCCGGCCGGATGGTGTAGGGAGAGGCGGCGGTCTTTTGCAGGTTGCACGGCGCACTGCCCGAGATCGGCACGCCGGTAACAACGTCTTTCGTGTCCTCCTTCAGGTATTTGTATGCCGGCAACATCACGAGGCCCTTGGTAAAGGAGCTGACCGTGCTGTCTGCGGTAATCGCCGTTCCAAAAACCCCGCAGCCGGCGATGCATGCCAGCAGCGCGGCAGCCACGGTCGCCGAAAGGAATTGTGGCTTGGGCATGGCGATCGGCGAATTGGAAAGTTTTGCAGACTGCGCCGACTGTGGCGGTAAGTCGGGCTCTATAACCTTTATCGGTTGTAGCGGGCGAGACCCCGAGCCGACCGAACCAGTGGTCGCGGATCGTCCAGCGGAATGTAAATCTGGGACGACCGTAGGCCCGGCGAGCCGAGCCAGGCCTGTCAAGCGAGGCTGGCCGCCCGGTGCCGCTCGGCTCGCGGCACCTATACCGAATCGCCACCCGGCACTGCCATATTGGCATCTGCCGCCAGCCTGCGAGAACTTCTCGCGCCGGGCTCTAAAAGCCATCGATGATCGCAAGTCTTTATATGCAAATGCCTTAGCGAACAATCCATTCCGCTTGGCACGTCGCTTGCTTTAACGCGGCGGCGCAGATTCCCGGCTGCCACTCCAGGCATGGGCCGGGAAATAAGCTGCTGTCTGCCAAATACGGGTTACGCCCACAAAATTCGCCAATCGCCTGCCGGCCGTGGGTCACGAGTTACTGCGTGACTCACCTCGGCGTCCTAGTCGCAAGCACTAACGAAGCAACAGGAGAAAATCACTGTGGCAAAACAGATGGTCTTTGACGACGAAGCCCGCCAGCCGCTGTTGGCCGGTGTGTCAAAACTTGCCCGGGCCGTTCGCAGCACGCTGGGCCCCCGCGGCCGCAATGCCGTGCTCGACAAAGGCTGGGGCGCTCCCAAGGTCACCAAGGACGGCGTGACGGTGGCCGAAGACGTGGAGTTGGACGACCCGTTCGAGAACCTGGGCGCGCAACTGGTCAAAGAGGCCGCCAGCAAGACCAACGACGTGGCCGGCGACGGCACGACCACGGCCACCGTGCTGGCCGAAGCCATCTTTCGCGAAGGTCTGAAGATGATTGCCGCCGGCGCCGATCCGATGGCGCTCAGCCGCGGTATTGCGAAGGCCACGGCCGCAGTGGTCGAGGCGGTGGGCAAGCTGGCCACGCCCATCAACGAAAAGAACCGCACCGAGATCAAGCAGATCGCCACGATCGCCGGCAACAACGATCCGAGCATTGGCGAAGTGCTGGCCGATGCCTTTTTGAAAGTCGGCAAGGACGGCGTGATCACGGTCGAAGAGGGCAAGCAGTCCGAGACTACCGTGGA
>DATCFX010000401.1:0-3289 GCA_036509275.1 Pirellulales bacterium
TCCAGATCATCGTGCGACATGCTGCGAATGATCGTGTAGCGATCCGCCAGCGCCGCCAACTGCGGCAGGTGCTCGCCCAGATGAATGCCGGGCACGGCCGTGGATATCGCACGAAACTCGCCGCGAATTCCCTCCGGCGCCTCCGGCTTCGGATCCCAAGTATCGAGCTGGCTCTGGCCGCCGCTGGCATAGACGAGGATCACGGAGCGCGCCCGGCCGAACCCCGGCAGCCGCCGCGCCGCGGAATCCGGCTCGGCCGCCCAAGCCGGCCGGCCCGAGCCCAGCACGCCGCCCAAGGCCGCCAGCCCGCCCATGCGGAGCCATTCGCGCCGGCCCAGCGGCGAGCGTCCAACAGCATCGTTCGAAAAGAGGCGGAGCATCGCCGGCGGGGTCTCCGTGAGCCGCACAAGGCAGGTACTTGAATGTACACCGACTTGTCGGGCCGCCTCAAGACTCTGCTCTCGCCGACATGCGGCGGATATTGGCTGCAATTGGTACGTATCAATTTTTCGCCGCCGCGGGCGCCGTACAGGCCCTTTGAGTCGCTGCAAATGATCGCAGTTTGTCGTTTATAATCGCACAAATCGCCCCGGTCCGCTTGACAGACACCGGCGGGGAATTTAGGTATTGCATTGTTCGTATGAGGCCAAATGCGGCGATTGCCCCTGGAGCCGCTTCGCATGCGTTCGGCTGCAAACGAACATCCCGCGTACTGCCGCGGCATCCCCGCCGAAGACCGTTTCCCGCCTATTTGCCGGAGGTAAGTCATGCCAGCCCGCCGCTACGGTTTGCAAGATAGTTGGCGATTTTCGCTCGTGTTCTTAGTGCTCGTCGGAGCGGGCTTACCGACGGACCGCGAGACACAAGCGGCCGCCGCCGAACGCGAGGCGGTGTACTTCAGTTTCGACGATGAGTCGATCCCCTGGCGTGATAATCTCAAGCTCACGCTCGAGCGGCCGAAAAAGTATGCCGGCAATCCCGTGATGCGCGCCGGCCCGCCCGGCAGTCCCGACGGCAACGGCTGCCTGCTGTATGGCACGGTGCTGAAGGAAGGCGGCAAGTTCCGCATGTGGTACATCGCCTGGCCGCAGCCCGACCCGCGCTATCCACAGCAGGGGAAACGACTGCACCGGCCCGTGGCCTATGCCGAAAGCGTCGACGGCATCCATTGGGACAAACCCAACTTGGGCCTGGTCGAATTCCGTGGGAGCAAGGACAACAACCTGGTTTCGATCCAGCCCGCGAGCGACACCTTTGCGGTGCCCGACGATTACGTCAGCGTGCTTCGCGACGAGTCGGAGACCGATCCGGCCCGGCGCTACAAAATGGTGTACATCAGCTATGTGCCAGAACTGCGGCACAGCACGGGCGTCACGGCCGTGAGTGCCGACGGCCTGCGCTGGAAACTGGCCGGTGCCCGGGATTTTTCCAAAGGTCATTTCGAAAACACGTCGCTCGTGAAGTTTCACGGCTTGTACTACGTGACTGGCCAGAACCTGGGCCGCGCCGGCGGGCATCTGCCGGATGGCTCGGATGCCGGCCGCGCGATGACCTGCTTTTTCTCGCCCGACTTTCAGCACTGGTCCAGCGGCCGGGCGCTGAGTTTCGTTCACAGCAATTACGAGCCAAAGCCAGAAGGCTTTGGCCAAGAGCTGCACATGGGCGCCGGCCTGTGGAACCGCGGTAATGTGCTGGTGGGCCTGTACGGCCGGTGGCATGGCGACAAGATTTCGAGCGATCCGGCCAAGCGCAAGATCACGTCGATCTACGGCCTGGAGATCGACCTGGGCCTGGTGCTCAGCAACGACGCGATCCATTACCGTGAGCCGGTGCAAAACTTTGTGATGGTCTCTCCCGGCGAAGCGGACGCGTGGGACGCCCTCGGGCTGCTCCAGGCGCAGGCCTTTCAGAATACGGACAGCGAGACGTACATCTGGTACAGCAGTTGGCATACGAGCAATCCGTTTCCCAGTCCGTCGCTGCCCGCTGCGCGCAGTCCGCAGCCGCCGCAAGTCGGGCTGCTCTCGATGCGCCGCGACGGCTTCGGCTACCTGAGCAAGCAACTGATCGAGCTTCCCAAGAAGCCCGGCTTTCAGCGTACCGACACGCTCGCCAGCGTGCTGACCAAGAACATCAAGCTGGAACGCGGCGGCCGGTTGCTCGTGAACGTGGCAGGCGCGTCAGCCGAGGCGCCGCTGCAAGTGGCGCTGGTGGACGATGCCGAGCAGCCGCTGTCCGGCACCGCGATTACCACGGTGAAGACCAGCGGCGTGCGCGTGCCGGTCGAGTTGGGCGAACACGGATTGCCGGCCGGCAAGAAGTTTCGCATCCGCATCCAGTGGCCCGCGGGCGACGCCAACCCGCGGTTTTACGCGATGTACATCGCCACCCCCAGTCCATGAACGCCTTTCGTTAGCCCCCGGTCACTGACCGGGGGCCAATGACCGGCGGCTAACCCGGCGCTCAGGCGAGCCCCAAGCGCTCGCGGCGATAGACGCCGGAGGAGATCCGCTGGACCCAGTCCGGGTGCGATAAGTACCACTCGACGGTTCGCTTGATGCCCGATGCCAGGTTTTGCGTGGGCTGCCAGCCGAGTTCGCGCCGAATTTTGCCGGCGTCGATGGCGTAGCGGCGGTCGTGTCCCGGCCGGTCGGCGACAAACGTGATCAGCGAATGACAGGGTGCGTGCGGCAGGCCGGGCCGCAGCGCGTCGACCGCGGCGCAAATGGCCGTGACGGCCTGGAGATTCGTGCGCTGGCAGTTGCCGCCAATGTTGTAGACCTCACCCGGCCGCCCGGCTGCGAGCACGCGGCGCAGCGCGTGGCAGTGGTCGTCGACGAACAGCCAATCGCGCACATTGCCGCCGTCGCCATACACGGGCAGCGGCCGGCCTTCGAGGGCATTGAGAATCATCAACGGAACGAGTTTTTCGGGAAACTGGTACGGCCCGTAGTTGTTCGAGCAGTTGGTGATCAGAACAGGCAAGCCATAGGTGCGGTGATACGCGCGGGCAAAATGATCGGCCGCCGCCTTCGAGGCCGAATACGGCGAGTTCGGCGCATACGCGCTCGACTCGGTCGAGCACTCGTCGGCGGCGAGCGAACCGTAAACTTCGTCGGTCGAGACGTGCAAAAAGCGAAACTGCTCGCGCTGGGGCGCCGGCAACTGCCGCCAGTATTCGCGGGCCGCGTCCAGTAGGCGGAACGTGCCGACTACGTTGGTTTCGACAAAGGCCTCGGGGCCGTCGATCGATCGATCGACGTGCGACTCGGCGGCCAGGTGGACGATC